>CAYYPN010000176.1:0-6593 GCA_964473545.1 uncultured Planctomycetaceae bacterium | reverse complement strand
TGTTCAGCGAGTTTGACATCGCCACGTACGACTTCGCCGCCGTCGCCGCGAAGCTCGCCCGGCTCACCGCCGACTCGCACCCCGACCTCGCCGCCGAGTACCGCCCCGCGGCCATCGCCGCGTGGAACTGGGCGACCGCCAACGAAGACCCCGACCTCAAGGGCAGGCACCTCAAGTCGCGCCAGGCGTCGCGCACCGCCGCGGCCGTCGAGCTCTACTGGCTGACCGGCGAGGCGGCTTACCACGACGACTTCAAGCGGTTTGCCGAGGCCCATCCCGAGAACCTGTTCAAGAACGACGCAGTGCGCCATCAGGACGCGCTGTTCACCTACGCCCGCCTGCCCGACGACCTGGCCGACCCGGAACTTCAGCGGCGGTCGCGCGACGCGATTGTGCGCCTGGCCGGCATCGCCGCCAAGTTCGCCGAGGGCAACGCGTGGGGCATCGCCCTGGATGTGCCCGACCTGCCGGTGATGGGCTGGCTGGGCATCTTCACCACCCCGGGGTCGATCTCGCGCTCGGTCACCCGCGCCCATTACCTGACCGGCGATGAAGCGTTGCTCGCCGTCGCCGTCGGGCAGACCAACTTCTCCCTCGGCGCCAACCCGGACAACACGGTGTACACCACCGGCCTGGGCCACGAGCCGGTCCGCCACCCGCTGCACGTGGACAGCCGCGTGACCGGCCAACCGGCGCCGATCGGCATCACCGTGTATGGCCCCAGCGACCCGCGCGCCGGGTTCGACTTCGAGTCCTGGGTCCATACCTGGCACCTGCAGGACGTGGTGCCCAACAGCCGCGCCTGGCCCGCCGCCGAGGCCTACCACGACATCTACGGCTGGCCGTCGAGTTGCGAGTACACCATTCAGCGTCCCATCGGCCCGACCGGCTACCACTGGGCCTACCTGGCGGCGCGCGGGCGATGAGCTCCCGCCCTGCCGCCGCGCGATGGCCTGCCGGAACAGCCGACCCGCCTCCGCCGGGTTTCTTTGGCCTGCCCGATTACGATCCGCTGATCATGCGGGAGCCGGCGCTCTGCGACCCCCATGTCAAGGTGTTCAACGGCCGGGCCTATTGCTACGCCGGGCGCGATCGGTCTTACGCCGACGCCGCCTACACCATGCCCGACTGGCAGGTCTGGTCGTCCGACGATCTGATCCACTGGCAGCGAGAATCGATTCTTCGCCCGGAACAGACCTACATCGGCCCGTCGCACAAGTGCTTCGCCACCGACGCGGCTGAACGGAATGGACGGTACTACTGGTATTTCTCCAACCATAACCGCGATACCGGGGTGGCTGTGGCCGACCGGCCCGGCGGTCCGTTCCGCGATGCCCTGGGCGAGCCGCTGGTCCGCAGCGATGCGGTCCCCACCCATCCGTACGATCCGTGCGTGTTCATCGACGATGACGTCGACCAAACGCCCTACCTCATCCTCGGCTTCCGTCGTTACTACATCGCACGACTCAATGATGACATGATCTCGCTGGCCGAATCGTTTCGGCCAGTGACCATCGAGGGCGTCGAGCAAGCCGACGACAAACCGTTTCTGTTCAAGCGTGGCGACCTTTACTATCTGCTTTGGGGCGGGCCTTATGCGATCGGTTCAAGCCCTTACGGCCCATTTCGACTGGGCAAGAGTCAGCGGTTCGGTCGCGGCCACAACTCCGTCTTCCAATGGAACCGTCAGTGGTATCAGGCCCACGTGGAGAAACGCAAAGGCCCGGCCACCCACTTCTACCGGTTCACCTCGATCGGTTACGTGCACTTCCAAGCCGACGGCGAGCCGATAATGCAATCGGTGCCCTGTGGAGCTGGCCGGCATGACGCCGACTGGCCGCGAATCGATGCCGCGACGTACTTCGCCGCGGCCAACACCAGGAAATTTGAATGCCAAGCGATGCGATTCGCCGTCCGGTGCTTCGCGCCGAAGGCCAGCCTCACGTTCCGTAACGTCTTTCACCTGAAGGGCAAGCAGACCGTTCGTCTGAGCTTTAGACGAATCACCGGGCCATGCGAATTGATGATGCATCGAACCGGCGGGAGCGATCAACGCCGCGTTCGTCATCAGCTCCAGCCCAGCGAAACACCCGTCGATGTCGTCTTGCCGTTCGAGCAGCCCCGTGAGGTGGAGGATGTGGGGTTCGACTTCATCGGCGATGCGCCGGCGGGACAGCCGCTGGCTGAACTCGAGTGGCTCGCTTTCCAACCGGGCAGGGGCATGCTGCTGGAGTATCCTCGCGTCTGGGACTTCGCCGACTCAGCTCAGGGCTGGCATGCCCCCGGCGGCTCGCCGCCCGACTGGTCGCCGCGCCAGATTCGCGGCACATTGCCGGCGCAACGAACCCTGCGCTCGCCGCTGTTCGTCACCACGCCGCTGGACGATCATCCCTTCATCGTGTTGGGCATCCGCAACGCTTCGTCCGCCACCTCCGGCCGACTCTGGTTCACCACCCACGCCAACCATCGCGGGCCGGGCTGGATCTACGCCAACCCCCAAACGTTCTGGCTGGAGGCCCAGAGCGTGCCCTTTGCCCTGGAACGCGATCGCGAGGACTGGCAGGTCTACCTGCTTGACCTGCGCGCAACGTCGGGCTGGTCGGACAATCTGCGGCAGTTGCGGATCGACATCGGTGGGCCCAACGACACCGGCAATTGGTCGCTCGCCTGCGTCCAGATACGACGAACACCGCCATCGGCCATCGACGCATCCGCCGGCAAACCCATGCCGTTGTTGTGAATGGTTGAGGGCGCCCACTGTTGGCATGCGCGGCCGATGAGAAGCCGATGGCACCATAGCGACTGTGCCTTCTTGTTCCTCGGATCGAAGCGCCAGTACAAGGGGAGGTCGACCCTGCACAAGTCTTGCAGCAATCGCAACTTGGATGCCAAGCCGCGACTGTTGCCAACGTGGGCGCCCGGGTGGCTCTCATACGCTTGGTCGGTGTGGATAAGCGAGGATTCTGGTATCCTGTGGTTGCGCTAGAAGAAGTGTCTTCCAAGAAGCAGAAATTAATCAGGGGGTACCCGTTTGTGGCAGTTTTTGTGGCAAACGGGCTCCGTAACATCCCAAAGACAGTTCGGGGGCAGTTCGCAGACAGACCGTAAGTCGTTGGAATAGTTGAGTGGATGTCTGTTCCCTCGAAACCAGGGAACCCCCTCGGAGCGACTACGAATCAATAGGTTGGGGGTTCGAATCCTCCCCGTGCACTTACCGCTCATACCTCACCATGCCTGAACTTCCTGAAGTCGAAGCGGCAAGGCGACGAGCGCTCGACGTCCTCGCCGGTAGTCGCATCGCGCGTTGTGCCGCCGCCGCCGATCGCATCGTCTACGCCGGCGTCGGGCCGCGCGCCGTCGCCGCCAAACTGCGCGGCCGCACCGTCGAAGGCGCCGCCCGCCGCGGCAAGTACTTCTGGCTCGAACTCGATCGCCGCCCCTGGCCGGTCATTCACCTGGGCATGTCCGGGCGCATCGTCGTCGATGCCGCCGACGCGCCCCGCCCCAGGTTCTGGAAGCTCGAACTGGTCACCGACGCCGGCCGCCGCGTGACCATGACCAACCCCCGTCGCCTGGGCCGCATCCGTCTGCTCGACGATCCGCCCAACCAGCCGCCGATCGACACGCTCGGGTTCGACCCGTTGACCGACATGGCCGCGCTCGCATTGATGCGGGACCGTTTGCGGGACAGGGCCGCCCCGATCAAGGGGGTGTTGCTGGACCAGTCGTTCGCCGCGGGCGTGGGCAACTGGATCGCCGACGAGGTGCTGTACCAGGCCGGCATCGCTCCGCAACGTCGAGCCTGCGATCTCGCCCCGGAAGAGGTGAAGCGACTGCGCACGGTACTTGGCCGTGTGATTTGCCGGGCTGTCGACGTCGACGCGGACAAGGACCGCTTCCCCAAATCCTGGCTGTTTCACCACCGCTGGGGCAAGCGGGCGGGTTCGGCGACAGCCCGGGGCGAAGCCATCGCCTACGACACCGTCGCCGGCCGCACCACCGCCTGGGTCCCGGTTGTGCAGAAATAATCGAACCGATCCGCCATTTGTGCGTCTTATTGAGTGCAATGCAACCACAGAGCCACAGAGTCACAGAGAAGCTTCCTGTTCATCGGGTTTGGCCTCTGTGTCTCTGTGCCTCTGTGGTGAGTCTTCTTCTGCTTTCAAGCACCGCCCATGCCGAACTCGATTACGACGCGCACATCGCCAATCTGCGCGCGACGTATGACCTCGACAATTTCACCATCGTCCGGGCCGATCCGTTTGTGGTGATCGGCGACGAGCCCCCGGAAGAGGTTCATTCACGCGCTGAGCACACGGTTCGTTGGGCCGTGCGCAAGCTCAAGGCCGAGTACTTCGACCACGATCCGAACCACATCATCGACGTGTTCCTGTTCAAGGACCGGGCCAGTTACGAGCGCCACGGCCAGGCGTTTTTCAACATCACGCCCCACACGCCGTACGGGTTTTACAGCAGCGCCCATCGTGCGCTGATCATGAACATCGCCACCGGCGGGGGAACGCTCGTCCACGAAATCGTTCATCCCTACGTCGAGGCCAATTTCCGGGGGCGGGCGTGTCCGGCGTGGTTCAACGAAGGGCTCGGGTCGCTCTACGAACAATCCGCCGAGCGCGGCGGCCGCATCGTCGGCCTGACCAACTGGCGACTGCCCATCCTCCAGAAAGCCATCCGCGCCGGCGACGTCCCGCCGTTCCGTGAGTTGTGTTCAACCACCCCCCACGCCTTTTACGCCATGGACCGCGGCAGCAACTACGCCCAGGCCCGCTACCTCTGCTACTACCTCCAGCAACGCGGACTGCTGAAAACCTACTACCAACGCTTCCACGCCAACATCGAAGACGACCCCACGGGTTACCAAACCCTCAAACAAGTGCTCGGCATCACGGACATGGACCGCTTCCAACGCGATTGGGAGAAGTGGATCCTCACGCTGCGCTTCCCGCCGAGTCGATGAGCCTATCATCACACGTCATGCGTTACCGAGTGCCTGGCCTTTTCGCGTGTGTCTTACTCACCGCCTGCGCCGCCCCGCAGCCCACGGAAGACCGTCCGGCCGTCCCCGCCGAACGCCGGCCCGATCGGACGATGTGGGAGGATGCCGCGTCACAACCGCTGCCGCCCGGCGTGGCGCGGGTTACGATCGAACGCTACGAAGTCGGCCGGCGCGAATACCAGTCGATCCGCGGCGCCGTCGACTACGACGGTGAACATGTTGACGTGCAAGCCGGTTCGCTCGGTGGCGCCAACGGCCTGGTCCTCGAAGGCGGGGCCGGCGATGTCGATGCGGCGCTGAAGCTCGTCCGCGACTCCCGCTACGCCCGCAGTTCCTCACGACAGTTCCTGCTCATCAACGAAGGCTCGACCGGGTCCCTGCGCCTGCTCGAATCCCAGCCCCAGCCCTGGCTTGCCGTCATCCCCATCTATCGCGGCCACGTGCTGGTCCGCACCGTTCGCGAACAGATCACCGGCACCGGCATGCAGGTCGCCGTCCAACGCGCCGGGCCCGAGGCCGTCACCGTTCGGTTGTCGCCTTACTTTCACCGCGCCAACCGCCGCGGCAAGCTGGTCCTCGAAGAAATCGCCACCGCCCTTACCCTCCGTCCGGGTCGACCGTATGTCATCATGCAAGACCGGTCGCACGAAACATCGGTCGCGTCGGCATTGTTGAGTCGCTCAACCACCTACGGCGCGCGGCAGGTCATTGCCATCCTGACGGTGGATACGGGCGGCAGCGAATAGCCAAGCCGGTCTCACTTCTGCCTTCTCCACCTTGTCATGCTCGTTTACCCGTATATTTTGCAATCTGTTGTTGGGAAGCCTTTTATATCGTGAAGATTTTTTTCGCGATGTCCGGTCGGACATGGGTCGGACAGGGGGCGCCGGGGCGTGGGTTGTTCGGTAAGTCTCGTGCGTACGCGAGGTTACTCGGTTGCCGGCGCGTCGGAGATGACAGACCCCCACCCCCCGGAGTGACATTTTGGTTGTGGAGTTCCAATGCCGTGGCATGTGGGCTGAAGCCCACACGCCTTTTGCCTATTGCCTACTCGTGTCTCAGTGCTTCGATGGGGTCGAGTTTGGCGGCGCGCATGGCGGGGTAGAGGCCGAAGACGACGCCGACGAAGACGCTGATGCCGGCCGAGAGGGGGATGGCGTAGGTCGGGACGATGGCCTGGATGGGTTCGCCCATGCCGGCGGACCACTCGGCGAGGATGGCGGGCAGGCCCCAGACGCCCAGGACGATTCCGACCAGGCCGCCGGTGATGGACAGCAGCAGGGCTTCGGTAAGGAACTGGCTGACGATCTGGCCGCGTCGGGCGCCGATGGCGCGGCGGATGCCGATCTCGCGGGTGCGCTCGGTCACCGAGGCGAGCATGATGTTCATGATCCCGATGCCGCCGACGAGGAGGCTGATGCCGGCGATGGACCCGAGCATGCGGTTCCACACGCCCTGGACCTGCTCGACACGCCGCAGCAGTTCCAGGGGCACGCTGACCGTGAAGTCACGCTCGGCGTGGAAGCGGTCGAGCATGGCGTTGACCACTTCGGCGGTGGCGATGACCTCGTCGCGGTTG
>CAYYPN010000175.1:0-6600 GCA_964473545.1 uncultured Planctomycetaceae bacterium | reverse complement strand
GAGACGAGCGATACGAGCTGCGCAAGCAGATCGTCCAGCAGATCAACACGGCGCTGACGCCGTCGATCCGCGTGTCGCTCACGCAGTACGGCAATCCCACTGAGTATCAACGCCTGCTGGAAGAAGCGCTGCAAGGCAATCGGCTCAAGCAAGGCATCGTGGCCCGAAAGATCGTCAACGCATTGTGGCCGGCCGAACTGGCCCGGGTCATCAAGCAACGCGATACCCAGGCACTGGTCGACAAGGTCGAGCTCAACCCCGACCAAGCGGACAAGGTCATTGCCGTGCTGGCCGGCTCGCGAGCGATATTCGACCTGGAGACAGTCGAGTTGATCGACCTGCCCAAGATCGAACTGAACGACAATGGCACATTCAAGGATACGACCGAGCTTTCCACCGGGCAGAAATGCACGACGATCCTGCCGATCCTCCTGCTGGACAGCGCCAACCCGCTGCTGATCGATCAGCCCGAAGACAACCTCGACAACCGATTCGTCTTCGAAAACATCGTGGGCACCATCGGGGCGATCAAGCACAAGCGCCAGCTCATCTTCGTCACGCACAATCCCAACATCCCCGTCCTGGGCGAGGCCGACCGCGTGTTCGTCATGGATTCAGACGGCACGACCGCCCGACGGGTCAATCATGGCTCGGTCGATGACTGCAAGGAGAACATCGTGACCCTGCTGGAGGGAGGCGAGGATGATGACATCGCACTCCCTTATCCACCACAGGGCTTTCTGATGCCGCACACCCAGCACGATTGTGTTCTTATTGAGCGGCATGCCAACAGCCCCTAAGACCGCAGTTGACCGGCGATGTCCGTAATGGATAATCAAGTGGTCGGCTTGACGATTGCTCCCGTGAACAGCCAGCAACTGAGACTTCATCTTTAAGGGCTTCAAGCACCGGTGGACCCGATCACCCAGACACAAGCGACCGCCGAAGCTGTTGCGGCAGCCAAGGACTACGCTGACACAATCATCAAGGGACCGCTGCGCGAACTCGGCGGAATATTGACAGACACTGTGGGCCACTGGAGGCTGAAGAATCAGGTTCGTCTTCTGCTGCAGACTCGTGAGTACCTCGAAGCAAGAGGGATTCGAGCTGAGAAAGTCCTACCGGACATCTTTGTGCCGATCATGGAGGAGGGAGCGAATGTCTCAGACGAACAACTTGCTGACATGTTCGCATCACTTCTCGCAAGTCATCTCGATCCCAACGCGCGAAACGCGGTTCATCCCTCATTTGCAAAGGTATTGGCGCAGCTTTCACCTGTCGATGCCAAGCTACTTTTGGAGTGCCGTCGCCACGTATCAGACAAGCAGTATCGAGACCTCGGCCTTCGTGGGTCGCCGATGCAGGTAGATCGTGCCGCCCAACTGCTGAATATCTCCAAAGATGAAGCATACATTTCCTGTCTGAACCTGCGTCGACTCGGTCTTCTACGGCATTTTGGCGCTGCTGTTCCCGAAGGACATCCGATTCCTGCTGTCTTTGAAGATGATCGCGACCACCAAGAGTACAGGATCACCGAATTTGGCATCGTCTTTTGTGATGTGTGTGGATGCAATGCCGATGGCCCCTAATCAGCGGCTGCTGATAACCGGCGGCGCTCGCGCAATCTTGTGAATGCAAGGTCATGACCCAGCATTTGCACGATCATCGAGCATCCTGCGGCAGGGTTTTCGATACCATATCGGGCACCCCGATTGACTGAGGCCGCCATGATTGATTTATCGGTTTTGTATTGTGGGCTGGAGACGCCCAGCACGCCGCATCGGTACGGGCGGAAGATCACGCAGATCGACCCGCCCGCGCATCAGCGGATGAAGCTGGCGCGCTCCGCCGCCGAGCGCCGGCCCATCGTCGTGTGGAACCTCACCCGCACGTGCAACCTCAAGTGCGTGCACTGCTACACCAACTCCGAAGCCAAACGCTACTCCGATGAGCTGACCACCGACCAGGCCAAGGCGGTGCTGGATGACCTGGCGGCGTTTCAAGTTCCGGCCGTGTTATTTTCCGGGGGCGAGCCGCTCGTGCGGCCGGACGTGTTCGAACTGGCCGAATACGCCCGCGGCCTGGGCCTGCACGTCGTGCTCTCAACCAACGGCACGCTCATCAACGACGATACCGCCCGGCGCTTCGTCGACATCGGCTTCGCCTACATCGGCATCAGCCTCGACTCGGCCCGGCCCGAGGTGCACGATGAATTCCGCGGGATGGCCGGCGCGTTCGACCGCACCATGCGCGGCTTCCGTGCCTGCGTCGACGCCGGCCAGAAGGTCGGCCTCCGACTCACGCTCACCCGCCAGACCTGCAACGACCTCGATGCGCTGTTCGAATTCATCGAGCGCGAAGGCATCAACCGCGCCTGTTTCTATCACCTCTGCCCTGCCGGCCGCGGCAGCGGGCTGGCCATGCTCAACGCCGACGAATCACGCCGGGCCGTCGACACGATCATCGAGCGCACCGCCGACATCAATCGGCGACAGCGCACCGAGATTCTCATGGTCGACAACCACTGCGACGGGCCATACCTGTACCTGAAGATGCGGGCCTCGGGTCACGACCGGGCCGAGCAGGTGAAGCAGATGCTCGAATGGAACGGCGGCGCCCGCTACTCATCCGGCGTCGGCATCGCCAACATCGACTTCGTCGGCAACGTCCACGCCGACCAGTTCTCCATGCACCGCAGCTTCGGCAACGTCAAGGAGCGTCCCTTCTCCGAAATCTGGCGGGACACGAGCGACCCGATCATGGCCGGCCTGAAGGATCGGCTCGACCTGCTGACCGGCCGCTGCGCCTCGTGCCGCTTCCTGTCGATGTGCGGCGGGGGTCTGCGCGCCCGGGCCGAGACCCTGACCGGCGACCCGTGGGCGTCGGATCCGCTGTGTTACCTGAGTGATGAGCAGATCGCCGTGTAACCGAGCGATGCGCGTGGGTGACCGATCGCTTAGAACAGCCGATCGATGAATTGCTCGATCGCTTTTTTCATACGCGTCGGCCAGTCGGGCTCCAAGACGAACTTCATCTGGCGTTTGTCGAAGGCCATGTGGTGACCCACTTCACCGGTCACGTGTTGCCGATAGGCGTCGAGGATTTCGCCGAGGGTCGTGTCTTGGAATGTGGCGGGGAAGTAACCGGGTCCGGGGTCGAAGGCCTGCCGCACCGTGTAGTCGATTTCGACCTGCAGACCCTCGGCCAGAAATTCGCGCATGTTCCATTCATTCTCGAACTTCACGTACGCCACGCGCACCCGGGTCAGGTCGGTCACGCTGCGATTGGCCTCGTCGATGACCGGCAACGGCACGCGCCAGACCAGTCGTTTGAACTGTGGCCGCCACCGCAGGCGCAGCGCGGCGATCTCATCGTCCGCCGCCTCGTGGCCAAGGTAGCGCAGCTCGCTCATGTGGACGTGGGCGCGATCGCGAATGACCTTGCCGTTGGCGTCAAGCAGGTCCATGTCCAATCCGCCGGTGTTGTTGTGGGGCAACATCCCGACGAGCAGCCCGTGGAACGGCTTGCTGTTTTCCTCCTCATCGCGGTAGGTGATGCTGGCGTGCAGTTTGCCCTCGTTCAGGCCGTGGCTGTAGCTGCCGCCGGGGCGCAGGTTGAGCTTGCGCAACACTTCCACGTGCAGCGGGCCGTGCCGCCAGGTCGCGCCGGGCTCGGCGGGGAGACGTTGCTCGACGACCGGCCCGTGGGTCAGGTTCATCGCCAGGGCCATGGTCGGCCCGTGCCATGCCGGGCAATTGATCTGCACGTAAGCCCAGTCTTCGCCGGTGCTGTAACCGTAACCCGAGGTCAGCCGCGCTTCGGTGTTGGCGTCGCGGAACAGGTAGCCGATCGCATCGGGCGAATCGAAACCTTCCAGTTCGAACACGAACCGGAACGTCGGCTCGGGATCGTCGGCGTAAACCCGATCGCGGCGCACCGATTGGGGCAGTTGATCTACCGATATTGGCGTATGATCGGATGGGCGATAGTAAGCCACCCGCCGCATCTGGTTGTAGTCATCCGCCGTCGCCGGGGGGAGTACGACGCCGATCGCGATCAGCCGCGCGCGGCCGTCGGGGGTGACGATCCAGTCGCCCGGCGCGTTGGCTTCATAAACGTCGTAGTCGGGTTCGAACTCGAGCCGGGGAATGCCGGTCGCTTCAAGGCGCAACCGGTGCTCGTTCGGGTCGTCGGTGTACGTCATCGTCGCGAACGGGTCGTTGGGCGGCGTGACCGTGTGCGGCGAGCCGATCCGCATGGCGGCCACGCGGCCTGCTTCATTCGGGCGCACCCGGGTTGCCGAGACGTGGATACGCCCGCCCTCGACCTGCACCAATGCCAACCCCGCCACACCTGCGGCGATCAGCATCATGACCGCCCCAAGCCCAAGCCACACGGCCACGTGCCGCGAGCGCGGCGCGGCCGTCGCGTGCGAGTCGGTTGAATGATTGTCCACCGGACTGTAAACCCCCTTGACCCGATCGCATCACACGATCGGATCGTTCACCTTGTCAATCGTGCCGGGACGTAGTCGCAGTTCGGTTCCTCGGCCAGGTAATCGTGCGTCATGGCAAACGCCCGCGCGCGGCAGCCGAGGCAGACGTTGGCGTATTCGCACATGCCGCATTTGCCCTGGAGGTTCGCCGGGTCGCGGAGGTCGGCGAAGATGGCCGAGTCACGCCAGATGTCGGGCAAGGCGGTGGTTTTGACGTTGCCGCTGGTGACCGGCAGGTACCCGCAGGGGAAGACCTCGCCGGTGTGGCTGACGAAACACACCGCCGACCCGGCCAGGCAGCCCCTGGTCATCGCACTCATCCCCTCCCCACCCCCGCCCCCGGAAGGGTGGCCATCGGTTTTCGGCATGGGCGTGCCTTCGGCTTTGGCGCGCTGGCGGACGATGCGGAAGTAATGCGGCGCGCACGTCGCCTTGAGATGGATGCGCCCTTCCTGCGAGCGGTCGTAGATCCAGTTCAACGCCGCCTCGTATTCCTCGGCATCGAGCATCGCGTCGCCGCTCAACGCCATCCCGCAACCGACCGGCACGAGCATGAACACATGCAGCGCGTCGGCGCCGAGGTCCAGGGCCAGTCGATACAGGTCGTCGAGCTGACGATGGTTGTGGCGGGCGACGGTGGTGTTGATCTGCATGCTCATGCCCAGCCGCCGCAGATCGGCGAAACCGCGCAGGGTCGAGTCGAAGGCGCCGTCGATCCCGCGGAACGCATCGTGCGTCGCCGCGTCGGCGCCGTCGAGGCTCATCGACACGCGGCGGAACCCGGCGTCGACGATGCGCCGGGCCATGGTGTCATTCATGACCGTGCCGTTGGTCGCCAGCGCCGTGGGCAGGTCGACCTTGCCGGCCAGTTCGGCCAGCTCGAACACGTCCGGCCGCATGAGCGGCTCGCCGCCTGAAAACACGAGGATCGGCCGGCCGGTTTGCCGCAGGGACCGGATCATTTCGGCCGCCTGGTCCGTGGTCAGATCGTCGTGGCTGAGTTGGCGCGACACGTCGAGCCGACGGCAGTGCACGCAGGCGAGGTTGCACGCGGCGGTCGTCTCCCAGAACAGCAACCGCAACGGCGGAGCCTGACCTTCGGCGGTCGGGGCGGCGGCGGCGTGAGGGGATGGACGCATGGCGTTGATTTTACGAAGGCGGCAGCAGCTTGCACGCGGCGTCGAAAATCGCCCGGGCTTCGGACATGCGGCCCGGTCCCGACGTGCGGCAGGCCTGCCAGCCTGCTTCGGGGCCGACGAAGCTCGTGCCGGTCAGTTCGCCGAGCGTGCGGACGTTGGCCTGGGTGATGGGGTTGGCCCACATGTCGGCGTTCATCGCCGGGGCCAGGAGCAAGGGGGTCGGCTGGGGCGTGCGGGGCAGCGCGGTGGCGACGGTGGTGACGAGGTTGTCGCAGATGCCGTGGGCGAGCTTGGCCAGCGTGTTCGCCGAGCAGGGCGCGACGATCATGAGCCTGGCCGCGCGCGCCAGGGCGATGTGCTGGGCGTCGGGCCGATCGTCGGCTTCCCAAAGACTGGTGAACACCCGCCGGCCGGTGAGGCTCTGGAACGTCAGCGGGCCGACGAAGCGCGTCGCCGCCTCGGTCATCATGACCGTCACGTCGTGGCCGGCCTGCACGAGCAGGCTGACAAGGGTGCAGGTTTTATACGCGGCGATGCCACCGGTGACCGCGACGATCACCACGGGCTTGTCATGCGGGTTGGATGCGTTGGGGTCGGCCATGACCGGCACGTCACGCGAGCCGCTCGGCGTCGGCCCAGGTGTCCCTCTTCCCCTTCCGGGAGGTCCCTTTCCGGGGGCGGGGGTCAGCTCAGGGCTTTATCCGGCGGAGTGGCGTCGGAGTTTTCGAAGTCGCAGGTGATCTTGCCTTCCATGACCTCGGCGACGGCCAGCTCCAGGTCGCTGCGGCCTTCGCGCTCGAGCAGCGGCCGAGCCCCTTCGATCAGCTCGGCCCAGCGGCGCTGGACCAGCGCGGTCAGCTTGAACCGGCCTCCCAGCTTGTCGACGATCTGGTCACTCTTGAGCAGTTCGATCATGGCAGTAGTCTCGCCCTGTGTGAAGCCCCGTAGTATATCCATACGGGCCAC
>CAYYPN010000174.1:0-6625 GCA_964473545.1 uncultured Planctomycetaceae bacterium | reverse complement strand
TCGGCGACGACGGCATCATTTACGCCACCGGTGTGGAGCTGAGCACATGAGCCATTCCAATCGCACATTCACCCGCCCGCAGAAGACGGCCATCGTCTACGGCATGACCTGCTTCATCCTCCTGTTGGTGATCTGTCAGATCTGGCTGGTCACCGCGACCGTCAACGCCTTCCTCGGCGGCGACGACTCGATCGTCCGGCCCGCCGCCATCGCGAGTTTCATCTGCCTCGGGCTGAATGTCGGACTGTTGCGCTACCTCTATCTGCTGGACCAACCTTCACGATCGCAGCGTCAGAAAAAGGCAACCGATTCATGACATCAATCAAAGGCAACCCCGCACAAGGCCTGTTCGGCGCAACCGCCGGCTTCTTCTTCGGCTTCGCCGCCGTGGCCCTGTTCGGGCCCACGGCCACGCGCTTCGAGGCCGCGATGGACCTGACGCCGATGATGGTCGGGCTGCTGGTCGCCATGCCCGCGCTGTCCGGATCGTTGCTGCGCATCCCGTTTTCGGCATGGGTGGACAGCAACGGCGGACGCAGGCCCTTCCTCGTGCTGCTCACACTTTCAATCATCGGCATGGCCGGGTTGTCGTTCATCATCTGGCGGTACTACCCCGACGGACTGACCCGGGCGTTCTATCCGCTGATGCTCTTCCTGGGCCTGCTGTGCGGTTGCGGCATCGCGACTTTCTCCGTGGGCATCAGCCAGGTCTCCTACTGGTTCGCCAAGGACAAGCAGGGCACGGCGTTGGGCACCTACGGCGGCGTCGGCAACCTCGCCCCCGGCATCTTCTCGTTCATCCTGCCCGTCGCCCTCGCGCAGTTCGATCTGCTTGGCTCCTATCTGGCGTGGTTGGCGTTTCTGATCGTCGGCCTGGGGCTGTATCTGGCCACCGGGCGCAACGCCTGGTACTTCCAGTTGCGCAAGCAGGGGCTCGATGGGCCCGCGGCACGCCAGCAGGCCGGCGAAATGGGCCAGGCGCTCTTCCCGTCCGGCACGCCGCTGACCTCCTTGCGGGTTTCCGCATCGGTCTGGAAAACGTGGCTGCTGGTGCTGATCTACTTCTCGACCTTCGGCGGTTTCATCGCGCTGACCGCGTGGTTTCCGACCTACTGGACAAAGCTGTTCGGCACCACGGCGTTCCTCGCCGGCACGCTGACCGCCGCTTATTCGATCGGCGCTTCGCTGGCACGGGTCGGCGGCGGCTTCGTCGCTGACCGCTTCGGCGGCGAACGCACACTCATCGCTTTTGCTTTGGTCATGGGTTTCGGCGCGGCGACGCTGGCATTCTGCACCTCGTTCACGGGTGCGGTCACTGGCATGGCTTTGCTGTCGATCGCGATGGGCGTGATGAACGCCGCCGTCTTCAAACTGGTGCCCCAGGAGGTGCCGCAAGCCGTCGGCGGCGCGGCCGGCTGGGTCGGCGGCCTGGGCGCGCTGGGAGGATTCGTCCTGCCTCCGGTGCTCGGCATGTTCGTCGAGGCGCAAGGCGAGATCGGCTACGCCCGGGGGTTCCTGGTCTTCCTCGGCCTGGCATCGCTTTGTCTGACATTGGCGGCAATCATCAGGCGATCGCCCAGGGCATGAATACCCTCGGCTTCCCAAGAACCGTGGTCGGTGCGGCGGGAGGGGCAGCTCGTGCGCGATGGTGAGCATAGGGGTGTTTTGCCGGGCACCCTTTCGGAGATAAGTCCCCTTAGCTGGCACCGTTGAATATTAAACCTCGGCCGATGTGGCCGCTCCTTCTCGGGAAGAGATGTAAGAGCCGATAAGGAGTCTCGTCGATGCGTCCGTACACCCGCGCAGTTGTTGGGATCTGTGCAATTCTCGTCCTGTCCGCCACCGGCCTTTCGCACGCCCAGTCCATGACCCGTGTCGCCTACGTCGGCGAATACCAGGATGTCCGGGGCTACCAGGACATCTACGACAACCTCGCCTCCGCCGCCGAGCAGTTGCACGTCTGGCATGACAACGGCAGCGGCTGGGACCAAACCATCCACGCGGCCACCGCCGATCTCCTGTCTTTCCAACACCTCGCCACCAACCCGGCGCATCATACGCCCCGAAGACCGCGGCACCTGTCTCACTCGACCAAGACAGGACGATCGCTGATGTTGATGGCGTTCGGGCCCGACACCCTTTTCTTCATGTCCTCATGGGTGATATCCGAACCTGGATAACAGATCGCCTATCTGGTCGGACAACATGGCCCGTTCATCTTCAGCAAGAGATTGATACTTGCCTCTTCCATCAAACAGGGGTTGATTGATCTGCCAGTTTCGATATTGGTCATGGTTGCGGCCGGATGAAGACTTCGGCTTGGTTACCAGAAAGGAATAATATCTCTTAGGTTGTTTGTAATACTCACGCAGCCCATCTTCATACTCCTCGCCAAGAAAAAGCAGGATGCTGCGCACGGTTTTTTCAAAATCAGAAATCAGGTCTTCATAGCGAAACGTATGCACCCGAGGATGATCCCGATATTGCAGCGCAGTTTGAGCAGCGGCCATCCATCGTTCCGCCCCCTTCATGAGATTTCCCGTTCGCTGCTGAATGGAAAAGGCAACGTCCCGACCGTCCCGGATAATCAGTAAGATGCTCGCGTCAGGACACCATTTCAGTATTCGCTCAATATGATTGATATGCCGGGGCGTCTTTTCAACCCATCGGAATTTGCCGGCAAGGAAAGCGAAAAAATCAAATCGTGCCATCTTCTTTCGCGCCCTGGAAATATGGTCGGAAAGAAAAATGCCACTTTCATAGGGGACCGCATGAATACAAGAATGCGAACCTAAAACCGCAAGCACGAGCGATGTACCGCTATGACCACATCCCACGATGAAAACAGGCGGTTTTGCGCACCGGTGCGGCTTGCTCCTGATCGCAAAATAATAACGGAGGGAAAAAAGAACTGATTCGCGAACGTCCCGTAGAGTTGAACGAATACCCATAAAGTCCTGCTGATAGATGCCATGTGCCGGGCGGATGCCGCCGGGGCGCGTCAGGGGGGACGCTGAGTGTTACGCTCCAGGTTGCATTTGGTATTTTACCAGGATGAAGTCTGCCATATGTCCACGATCCCGCTCAGGATTCTACTATGAACACGCCGCGCCGGCAGCGCGGGCGTGTTCAGCCACGAATGGAATTTCATGCCCCTTGGTGTCCATCGTCGCGATGGCATAGACCGAACCGCTCATGGATTGCTCCTTGCCAATTCGCCCGAGAGAACAAGGCAATATACAGCAATCCAACGGTTGGCGTCCATTCGCGTTCCAGATTTGCGTCGATGAAATGCGTTCGGGAAAGTCCCGCCCGGCCGGACGACAACCACCGGGCTGATCCTGGAACTCCCAGGCATCATCAACCAGATACAAGGGGTTAGGAACTGGGGCACAACTATCGCAAAATACCCAGTCGCACCGTCTGACGCACTATCGGGTCAAGCGACTGGAATTGCTCGGCCACGAAGTTATGCTACGCCCTGAATATCAGGCCATGCAGGGGCCTTTCAACAAAGATGGTTATACAGAAACTCGTGCTGCCGATTTTGGCAGAACGGAAAAGCGGTGAAGGTGACGCATGAACAAGGAAGGCATACAGGAAATGAACATGGATGACCGCTACTTGAATCCTCCCCAGGTCATTGCAAACCCCGGCCCGGAATACGCGTCTCACACGCGCGCCTTCCAGGGCATATCCAGCTTGGCCTGCGGGCGCGACGGCCACCTGTGGGCGGTCTGGTACGGCGGCATCACGCCGGGCGAAGACCACAACAACTACGTCATCCTGGCGGTCAGCACCGATAACGGCTCGACCTGGTCGGATGAGAAGCTGGTGATCGATCCGGACGGCGAGGGGCCGGTGCGTGCCTTCGATCCCGAGGTCTGGCTAGCGCCGGACGGCAAGCTCTGGCTGTTCTGGGCGCAGGGGCTGAACAAGCCGAGCAAGATCGGGCCCAGCGGCGTGTGGGCGATGACCGCGCCCGAAGCCGACGGCCCCGGGGCGGAGTGGTCGGAGCCGCGCCGTTTGTGCGACGGTGTGATGATGTGCAAGCCGCTCGTCCTCACGGGCGGCGGGTGGGCACTGCCGGTCTCGTTCTGGGCTCGTCGCGAAGCGGGCAGCGCCGGCCTGGTGGTTTCGACCGATGGCGGGGCCACTTGGGCCGAACGCGGCGCGGTGGATGTGCCGCCGGCTGTGCGCTCGTACGACGAACACATGCTTGTCGAACGCCAAGACGGCTCACTCTGGATGTGGGTGCGCACCAAGTATGGCATCGGCCAGAGCACCTCGACCGACGGCGGTCGCACCTGGAGCAAGTTGATCCGCTCCGCTGTGCCGCATGCCGACAGCCGCTTTTTCATCCGTCGTCTGGCGTCCGGACGCCTGCTGCTGGTGCGCCACGACCCGGCCGACGGCAACTTCACCGACCGAGCGTCGAAGGGCACCCGCTCGCACCTGAAAGCGTACCTTTCCGACGACGACGGCAAAACCTGGGCCGGCGGCCTGCTGCTGGATGAGAGGACTCGCGTTTCCTACCCCGACGGCGACCAAACGGAGGACGGCACGATCACCATTACCTACGACTTCGATCGCACAGGCAACCGCGACATCCTGCTGGCGAGCTTCCGCGAGGACGACGTGCTCGCCGGCGACCCCACAGCCGATACCGTGCGCCTGCGTAAGCTGATCAACACCGCGCGTCCCTACCGGGTCATCCCGCAAGACATCCCCAACCGCGGGATTCTGTTTGTCGACCACCAGAAGCAAGGGCGCTCCGGCCACGGCGGCAACTGTCTCACCGAGTGCGCCAACGGCGTCACCTGGGACAAGGGAACGATCCTTTATCGTAAGGCAGGCGGCGGTGGTGATTGCTATTCCGCCAACACGGTGGTCGGTCGGCATCGGCCCGGTGACACCGAGCGCCTGCTGATCCAGTCCAGCATCGCTTACGAGCAAAGCCGGGTCAACGAATGCCACTGGTGGATCCAGGCGATCGAAAGAGTCCATCAATAGTGGAAATGATGACCGCTCGACCTTGCGAGGGCGCGGTCTATCGGCACTGTCTGCACGTGACGAAGCGACAAGCGAATTGGCGGATAACGTCGGTCTCACCCCCCGGGTGCCGAATGCCTTTGACGATCGCGCGCATTGCCTTCCGAACGGCGTGCCGATCCGGAGCAGGCCCACTGATAGATGCCATGTGCCGGGCTGGCGCAGCCGCGGCGCATGAAGGGGGCCGCTACGAAGTTTGTCCGCCCCCGGAACGGCATGTGACATGCCCCATTCACCATCCGTAGCCTCTGTATGGGCCTGCTTGAAGTGCGCCCCTCCCCATGCGCTGGGCGCGCATGGGGAGGGGCGCACCGGCTGAACCCGTCCATGATCGCCACCAGGTACAGCCAGCCGCGCGGCATCGGAATGTACGTGATGTCGGCGCACCAGACCTGGTCCGGCCGATCCACCGTCAGGTCACGCAACAGGTATGGATACACCCGATGGGCCTTGTTTTGCAGACTCAAACCCCCGGAACGCGGCTTCGGATAGATCGCTTCAAGTCCCATCAGACGCATCAGCCGACGCACCCGCTTGGGGTTGACCGCGTGGCCCTGCACAGGCGAATCGGCGCCCCGGGCGTGCGCGGCCTGTTTGGCTTAACGGTCCGATCGTTCCTGCTGCAGCGAGTATCTGGCTAGGTCGAGCCGATCCAGCCGCTGCACGCCTTCCTCCGCATAATGGAAGCTCAGCACGTGTTCCCCGGCGGATAGTTCGACGGGGCCGTGGTCGTTGCCCCCGGCTGCGGCGTTGAACTTCTCGTCGACCACCTGGCCATCGATTCGCAGTGACGCGGGGGTCGGCTTTCCCGCGTTGACCGATTTGGTGCGGATCCGATAGCGGCCCTCGTGTGGCACTGTGAAGCGGAAGCTCACCGACTGACCGGCCTGGGGTTCGATCCGTAGCGTGCCTCGACCACTCCAGTAGCTCGAGGGCTTGAACTCCAGTTGGAGTCCTTCGGATCGTTCGACGATCGGCATGTCCTCAAACTCGATTTCGAGAAACCGCCGATCGTATGACTCGCGGGCTTGGGCGCTGAGGCGTTGGGCTGCCTTGCGCACTTGGGGATTTGTCACCCCAACCGGGCCGACCAGCCCAACCCGGGCGGTGTCATCCATGTTGTACTCCAGGCCGCCGGGCAGCGCGAGTGTCTCCATGGGTTCAGCCGGACGGGCCTCGGGGCCGACCGAACTGTGTTCGTCCTTGCCCATGGCCTGCCACTGCTCAAGCGAATGCTGCGTATTCAGCGCCTGGTCGATCGCCCAGTGGCGTGGCATCGGGTCGAATCGATAGGTGTTGTGGTCAGAGACAATAACCTGATCGAGCGGCGAATTCTTGCTGTTGTTGACGAACAACGTCGACAGTTGCGTGTTCTGACGGTTGGCGAAATGGTTGCCGAACAGCAGCATCTTCGAGCCGCGGGCGAACATGCCTTCCCCGGGCGTCCAGCCATCGAGTTGGCCGTTGCGGCCCGAGGCAATGACGCCGGTCATTTCTTCGAAGCGGTTACCTAGCACGTACCAGGACCCGCCGTCGAAGACATAGGGGAATATCCACGCGTCGTGCATCACAT
>CAYYPN010000173.1:0-6646 GCA_964473545.1 uncultured Planctomycetaceae bacterium | reverse complement strand
TGCCCCGAGGGCTTGTGGAGGCGGTACTTGGGGAGGTTGTTTTGCGGCATACGCAGCTCCTTAATCGGGCTTGTGGCCAAATCCGGTAATTACCGGATTCGGGGCAAGCCTCCGGGCCGCGCTGCCGCGAAGGGCAGGTACGCTAAGCGATGCGTTCAGCCGAACTTACTGAAAGGGTGACCGAGGGGACTCGAACCCCCGACCCCCTGGACCACAACCAGGTGCTCTAACCGACTGAGCTACGGTCACCGTGGACTCGAAACATGCTACATTAAAGCGGTTTGTTCGACGGTGTCAACTGTCGCTTGGAATCGTAGGATGAATGGTCCGCGTAAGTTTGAACTTCGTCATTCGGTAATTGCTCACATGCTCATCCTGACCGTGCTCCAGGGCCCCGACAAGGGGCGTCGATTCGAATTGCCCGACCACGAGCCGCAGATCATCGGCCGGTCGAGCGAGGCGCTGCCGCTGAGCGATCAGACGATCAGTCGACGTCACGCCGAGCTGACCCCCGATGAAGGTCGCTGGTACATCAACGATCAGCAGTCGGCCAACGGTACGTACGTCAACGGCGTGCGCATCACCAGCCCCACCATGCTGCGCTCCGGCGACCAGGTCCGCACCGGGTCGACGCTATTCCTTTTCGGCCGGGAGACCCCCGCGGACACCGAGCATCCGGTGCGCGTGATGCGGCCCGGGGCGATGGATGCGGCGGTCGAAAAGACCGTGCCCAGCAACGAAGAATCGGTCATCATGGCCGTGCCCGAGCCCTCGGCCCAGGCGCTGCGCCAGCTTTCGGTGATCTACCAGATGATGCAGGTGGTCGGATCCAACTTCGACCGCCAACAACTTCTCGAACGGGCGATGGACCTGGTGTTCGAACACTTCCGGGCGGACCGCGGGTTCGTGCTCCTGCGCGAATCGGAGGAGGCCAAGCCCGAGCCGGTGGTCGTGCGGTATCGCAAGAAGCCGCGCGATTCCGAGAAGCGGATCATGGTCAGTCGCACGATCATTCAGCACGCGCTGAACCAGGGCGAAGGCGTGCTCAGTTCCAACGCCATGACCGACAAACGCTTCGCCCCCGCCGACAGCGTCCAGGCCTACGGCATCCGCTCGGCGATGTGCGTGCCGATCAAGTTCCACGATCGGATTTTCGGCGTGATCCACCTCGACAGCCAGGTCGCCAACTACACCTACACCGAGGATCAGCTTCGCCTGCTCACCGCGATCGGGGCGCAGGTCGGCATGGCGCTGAGCAACACCGAGCTTTACCAGCGCGGCCTGACCAACGCCCGCCTCGCCGCGGTCGGCGAAACCGTCGCCAACCTCTCCCATTCGATCAAGAACATCCTCCAGGGCATGCGCGGTGGGGCGGAAGTCGTCGAACTCGGCATGAAACGCGAAGACATGGCCCTGTTGCGCAACGGCTGGGACATCCTCGCCCGCAACCTCGACCGCATCTACGAACTGACCATGAACATGCTCGCCTACTCCAAGCAGCGGCGGCCGGAGTTCCAGATGGTCAACCTCCCCAAGCTGTTGCAGGAGGCGATTGAGTTGATGCAGCCGCAGTGCGACCGCCGAAGCGTCGCCCTGATCACCGAACTGGACTCGGACATGCCCCCGATCCCCGCCGATCCGGGCGGCCTGCACCAGGCGATCATGAACCTGATGAACAACGCACTGGACGCGGTCGAGCCGGACTCGGGCGTGATCACGCTGCGCTGCGGTTACGACGAGGCCAAGCAGACCGCGACGCTGGTCGTCGCCGACAACGGCACGGGCATCGACCACGACTCCCTGCGTGAAATCTTCCAGCCGTTCTATTCAACCAAGGGCCAGCGCGGCACGGGCCTGGGCCTGGCGGTGACCAAGAAGATCATCGAAGAGCACGGCGGCCGCATCTCCTGCCAGTCACGCCTGGCCGAGGGGACGACCTTCACCGTCGAACTCAGCACCACCAGCAGCGAAGACCCCTCGGCGACGACGGCGTGAGGGCCACGCGACAAGTCGCGTCGCTTCATGGATAGCCACGCATTCTGCTACGAAGCGACGTGGCTATGCCGCGTTGCGGGTGACGCTGTTACGCGGTGTTCCACTTTCGCCAGACGTCGAGAATCAGTTCATATCGGCGCAGCGCCATACCGGTGTAGATGCAGTTGCTGGTGCAGAAGATGTACCCGCCGTCGGGGGAGCCGTGGGTGAGGGCGTACTCGGCCGAGGCGATGACCTGGTTGTCGGTACCGGTGTCCATGAGGCCGCAGTCGACGTTGCCGCAGAGGGCGACGCGGTCGCCGACCAGGCGTTTGACCTCGGCGATGTCGACGCCGGCCTGCGGATCGAGCGAGTGCAGGGCGTGCGGTTCGCATTGCACCAACTGGTCGAGGATCGGCATGATGTTGCCGTCCGTGTGTTTGATCACGTAGTAGCCCATCGCGCGGTAGCCCGCGATCAGCTTCGCCAGGTAGGGCGTGATGAATTCGCTGAACTGGTTCGGGGAGAGGAACGGGCCGGTGTTGAAGCAGTAGTCGCAGCACAGCGCGAAACCGTCCAGGCTCGTCCGCCGCTTCAATTCCTCCGCCCGACGCAGCGCACCATCGACCCGCTGCTGGGCCTCGGCGTGCACCTTCTCGGGCTCGTCGGCCAGACGATAGCTGAACTCGACCATCTGCTCCCCCGACGGGATGCTGAACGTCGCATCGCCGTGCAACATGAGAAAGTAGCGATCGCCGGTGCGCTCGCGGATCACGTCGATGCGTCGAGCCGTCTCATCCAGCGTGCCCGGGTTGGGGTGCAGGAAGATCGCGTTCCAATCGAACCGTTCGGCGCATGCGATATCCAACTCGACCATCTCGTCGCGGTGAAGTTGTCGCTCCTTCTCTTCCATCTGGTCCCATTGCCCGTAGTGGCGTTGGGCCATATGCACCTTGCCGAATGCCTCCATGGTGAGGTAGAACACCAGCTCAAAGTGAGGGATGCGGCCGGTCGGCGGGCGGCGCTCCAGGGCGTCGATGAACTGCTGTCGAGGCGTCGGTGTGTCGGTCATGGGTCCTACTTGTTGACGACGGCGGCATTGCCGGTTTCGAGCGTGCCGTCGGCGCTGGCTGCGCCGCCGCTCAAGGGGTTGATGCCGCGCAGCATCATACCTTGGGCGTGGGAACGGTGGGTGTTGACGGTCGGCTTGTCAGCCGCGTCGCGCACCTGCACGAGCACGGTCTTGCGAATGCGGTCCGACTTGTTCGCCCCCGAGCCGTGAATGGTCAGGTAATTGAAGAACAGCACATCCCCGCGCTTCGCCGGACAGGGCAGGGCATCTTCCAGCGGGTATTCTTCGGGATCGAGATGCTTGTGGCCCTCGACCGTGTCGAGCAGGCCCAGCTTGTGCGAACCCGGCACGACCCGCACGCAACCCATCTGTTCATCCGCGTCGGACAGGTGAATGATCCCGGCCATCATCGTGTGTTTCTCATGCGGGAAGTAGGGCGTGTCCTGGTGCATGGGGAAGCCCGAGCCGTTCTCGGTCGGCTTCTGAAAAAGCTTGGTGTGATGAAGCTGCACATTGTCCGTGCCCAGGCAGTCGGCCATGGCCTCGGTAAAACGATCGTGCACGAGCAGCTTCGTCCACTCGGCGCTGTACGCTTGCACGTCATGGGTGTGGATGAGCGTCGTCCCGCCGTCGCGGTTCCATTCGCCTTTCCACGATGTATGTAGCTGCGCCTGGTTGGCCAGGCGCCGTTCGATGATTCCGTCGAACTCCGCCTCAAGCCGATCCAGCTCGGCCTCGGTGAACAGGCCCGACGCCAGCGTGTAGCCGTCCTCGTGATACTGTGCGATCTGATCTTTGGTCAACATGGTGTGGGTCTCCAGGGGTTGTCGGGATTCGACCGCCGTGGTGCGCGGCAGCCTTGGTGCTGTCGTCACAATTTACGCTGAAAAACCGAAATCGAAAATGGACAGGTCACTCGATAAGTTGTAATAATACAACTTATGGTCGACCGGATGAAAACATGGCGATGGCCCGTCGCGGCGATGCCGAAGGTCTGTCGTGCCGGGCGGTTTCCGCTGGATGTGCAGGGATTCAGCCGCACGTACCGGGCGTCGACGCATGCGCTGCATCTGTATGAATACGCCGGTCGCATCCGACTCGATGCCGTGGAACGGCCCCTTGAGCCGGGCGACCTGACGATCAGCCCGGCCAATCGGCCCAGCAGTTACGACTTGGACGAGCCGGGCCATCACCTGTGCATCCACTTCGAGCCGAGTCGGTCGCGCGGCAAGATGGTTCGCCTGCCGCTGCACATACCGCTCGGCCCGTGGCGGACCTATGTCGCCCAGCAGATGTTGCACATCGTCGAGTTGCACGCCCGAACCGGATCACGCGGTGAGCAGGGCGACCTTGCCGCGGCCGCGGCGTCGGCGCACCTGCAGGCCCTGCTTATGGAACTGGCGCTGGGTGATCGCGCCGCCGAGCCCTCGGGCAAGCGCCGCGCCGCCGACATGGCCGTCCAACGCGTCGCCCGATTCATCCATAAACGCTACGACCAACCGCTGAGCGTCGAGGCCCTCGCCGATGAAGCCGACCTGTCGCAAGGCTACCTCGCCCGCGCCTTCCGGGGGCGCTACGGCATGACGATGCAGGCCTTCTGCCGCCAGCGCCGCATGGAAGTCGCGCTGCATCTGTTACGCAGCACCGACTTGCCGATCAAAACCATCGCTCACCGCGTGGGGGTGGACGACATGCCGTACTTCCACAAACAGTTCCGCGCCGTCACCGGGCGAACGCCCGGCAGCGTAAAGAAAGAAGGCCAGTAGAAGCGATGCGGATGGCCTCGCGCAGGTCATTCCGCATTTCCCTAGAACAACCGCCCCTGGTCTTTCGTGTCCGGCGGCCGGCTCATCACCTCGCGCACGTCGTCCATGACCTCCTCCAGCGTGCGGAACTGTTTGTACACGCTGGCGAAGCGGACATACGCCACCTGGTCGACATCGCGCAACCGCTCGCAGACGATCTCCCCGATCTCGCGGCTGGCCACCTCCCGGTCAAACCGCCGATGCAACTCCTCCTCGACGCTGTCAACGAGGGCGTTGATCTGGTCGTCGTCGACCGGTCGCTTGTAGCAGGCCTGCTCGATGCCCGAGCGGAGCTTGCGGCGGTTGTAAGGCTCCCGCTGGTCGCTGGACTTGATGACGGTGAGCTTGATCGCGTCTTCGACCCGCTCGTAAGTGGTGAACCGCCGGTTGCAGCCCAGGCATTCACGCCGACGGCGAACCACCCGGCCGTTCTCCGCGGCGCGGCTGTCGATCACCTTGTCGTTGTCAGCTCCACAGACGGGGCAGATCATCGCGGGCCTCGGGTTACCACTACGGATGGGGTGCGAGTCAGTGTCAGACCCATTATACGGCCAACTCGCCGCCGCTGGCGGATGTGATACCATGTCGGGCCTGACGGAGAAATCGCCATGAACGTGACGTTGCCCGACGGTTCAGTCAAGCCCTTCGACGGACCGGTGACCGCGCGCCAGGTCGCCGAGTCGATCGGCGCCCGCCTCGCCAAAGCCGCCATCGCCGCCAAAGTCGACGGCCGCATCGTCGATCTCGACCAGACCCTTACCGACGACGCCCGTCTCGAGATCATCACCGCCAAGGATGACGACCCCGATGCGCTGTACGTGATCCGTCACTCGACCGCCCACGTCATGGCCGAGGCCATCTGCAGGCTCTACCCCGACGCCAAGCTCGTCTACGGCCCGCCGGTCGACAACGGTTTCTATTACGACATCGATCTCGAAGACCCGATCAGCACCGACGACTTCGATCAGATCGAGTCGCTGATGACCGAGATCGTCAAGGACGATCGCCCGTTCACGCGGTACGAACTCGACCCGCAGGACGGCCTGGCCAAGCTCAGGGAAGAGGCCAATATCTACAAGATCGACAACGCCCAGCGGGCGCTGCAGACCGACCCGGCGGCGCGACTGAGCTGGTACGCCACCGGTGAACCGGGCAGGGATTGGGAGGACCTTTGCCGTGGGCCGCACGTGCCGAGCACGGGGCGCATCGGCGCGTTCAAGGTCATGTCGATCGCCCGCAGCCACTGGAAGGGTGACGTCGAAGCCCAGCCGCTGCAGCGCGTCTACGGCACCGCCTTCGCCAGCAAGGCCGCCCTCGATGCGCACCTGGAGCGACTCGAACAGGCCCGCCAGCGCGACCACCGGGTCATCGGCCAGAAGCTCGGGCTGTTCACCATCGACGAGCAGGTCGGCCCGGGACTGATCCTCTGGAAGCCCCGCGGCGCGATGGTCCGCAACCTCCTCGAAGAATTTCTCAAGGCCAAGCTGTTCGAGGTCGGCTACCAGATCGTCTACACGCCGCACATCGGCAAGATCGACCTGTACTAGACGTCCGGCCACTACCCGTACTACCAGGACAGCCAGTTCCCGCCGATCCAGATGCGCGGCGACGATGCCGACGAGTACCTGCTGCGGCCGATGAACTGCCCGCACCATGTGAAGATCTACGCCTCGGAACCGCGCAGCTACCGCGACCTGCCGATCCGACTGGCCGAGTTCGGCACGGTCTATCGCTATGAGCAGAGCGGCGAGTTGACCGGCATGACCCGGGTCCGGGGGTTCACGCAGGACGACGC
>CAYYPN010000172.1:0-6650 GCA_964473545.1 uncultured Planctomycetaceae bacterium | reverse complement strand
GGTCTTCGTCGATGCAGCCGAGGACGAGGCCGGCGTTGTACCGCCTGGCGATTTGACACATGGCGGCGAACTTCTCTTCGCCATCCTCGAGGTTGGCCGAGTTGATCAGGCACTTGCCGCCGGACTGGCGCAGGCCCGCCTCGATCGTGTCCGGCTGGGTCGAGTCGAGCATGAGCGGGGCGTCGACCTGGCGGACCATCATGTGCACGACGGTGTCCATGTCGCTGGCGTTATCGCGGCCGGCGTAGTCGACGTTGACGTCGAGGACGTGGGAGCCTTCTTTCATCTGCTCGCGGGCCAGGGACATGATCTCATCCCAGTCTTCTTCTTCGAGCAGGCTCTTGAACCGGCGGGAGCCGGAGGCGTTGCAGCGTTCGCCGACGTTGAGCAGCGAGGCGTCCTGTCGATACGGGACCCACGAGTACAGCGACGTACAGCCGATGGGCATGGGTTGCTTATCGTGGTCGGGGACGGGCTTGCCGCTGACGGCGTCGGCGAGGCAGCGCAGGTGCTCGGGCGTGGTGCCGCAGCAACCGCCGACGATGTTCACGCCGAAGTCATTGACGAACCGGGTCATCTCCTTGGCGAAGTCCTCGGGGCCGAGGGGGTAGACGGTTTGGCCATCGACGAGGCTGGGCAGGCCGGCGTTGGGGAGGACGCTGATGTGCCGGGGCCAGTGGTCGGCGAGCCAGCGGATGTGCTCGGCCATGTCCTTCGGGCCGGTGGCGCAGTTCATGCCCAGCGAGGCGATGGGGTAGTTTTCCAACGCCACGGCGGCGGCGGCGATCTCCGTGCCGGCCAGCATGGTGCCGGTCTGTTCGATGGTGACCTGGACCATGATGGGCACGCCCGGATCGCCGTGTTGGACCGCGGGCTCGACGCCCATTTCTTCCATGGCGTCGAGGATGGCGTTGAGCGCGCACTTGATGCAGAGCAGGTCCTGCTGGGTTTCCAGCAACAGCGCATCGGGCTCGCCTTCGAGCAGGCCCAGGGCCTGCTCCTTGTACGAGCCGTACATCGTGTCCCAGTCGATATGGCCGAGGCTGATGAGCTTGGTGCCCGGGCCCATGGACCCGATGACGAAGCGTGGCTTGTCGGGGATGGAAAAATCGTTGGCGGCCTTGCGGGCGATCTTGACCGCTTCGCGGTTGATCTCGCGGGCGCGGTCCTGCAGGTCGAACTCGCTCAGGACGTGGGGCATGCCGCCGAACGTGTCGGTCTCGACCGCGTCGGACCCGGCTTCGTAGAACGAACGATGGATCTGCTCGACGACGTCGGGGCGGCTGAGGACCAGGACCTCGGTGCAGTTTTCCTTGCCCCAGAAATCTTCTTCGAGGTCGAGATCGAATGTATGGACACAGGTGCCCATGCCGCCGTCGAGGACGAGCACGCGCCGGCCAAGTTGATCGATGAAACGTTCGGACACAGCGATACCTTCCGTTGAGGAACAAAACTCCCGTTGGCGTCCACCCAGGCGTGGCGAACGAGAGCATTATTGCGGCGTGAAGGGCGGAAGGCAAGGGCGATTCCATCCGTTTATCCGGATGAATGGGTGGAAAGAGTGTGGGGAACCGGGGCGTGGGGAGCCCGGATTTCAGGACAATAATGGTAGTTTATGGGGAACCGGCTTTTGAAATGATCGATTACGGGCCCGCCGTCTGCGTGCTCGCGCCATGGGTGCGGCTGGCCTTGTGGTGGCCGAGGACGGTGCGGCGGAGGTCCCAGACGATCATGTACAGCGACGGGACGAGCAGGAGCGTGATGCCCGTGGCGAACAGGACGCCGAAGCCCAGGCTGACGGCCATGGGGATGAGGAACTTCGCCTGCAAGGACTGCTCGAGAATCATCGGCATGAGCCCGAAGAAGGTCGTCAGGGTCGTCAGGAGGATCGGGCGGAAGCGGCGCGTGCCGGATTCCTCGATGACCTGCGCCACGCTCGCTCCCTCGCGGCGGCGGCGGTTGATCAGGTCGATCATGATCAGCGAGTCGTTGACCACCACGCCGGTCAGCGCGACGATGCCGAAGAACGACATAAAGCTCAACGGCAGCGGCTCCACGGGCCCGCCGAACGCGCCGTTGACCAGCGCCATCATCAGGTGTCCCATCACCGCCCCGACGAGGCCGAACGGGATCGCGGTCATGATGATGATCGGCTGAATGTAACTGCGGAACTGCGCCGCGAGCAGCGCGTAGATCGCCAGGAGCGCCACCACGAAGTTGCTCTTGAGGCTGCTCATCGCATCGTTCTTTTCCTTCTCCTCGCCCTCCATGCTCCAGGTCAAACCCGGATGGCGGTCGGCCAGCTCCGGCAGGTACCCGGCGCGCAACTGCTGGTTGATCTGGTCGGTGCTGGCGATGGCTTCGTCGGTGTCGGCGATGACGGCGACGCTGCGCATGCGGTCGGTGCGATAGATCACCGCATAGTCGCGGCCGTACTCCAGCACCGCCACGTCCTTGAATGACGCCTCCGTCCCGTCGGGCAGACGCATGCGCATCCGGTCGATCTGGTCGAGGCTCGACCGCTCGGCCAGGGGATAGCGGACCATCACCTTGACCTCGTCGCGGCCGCGCTGGATGCGTTGGGACTCGTTGCCGTAGAACGCCGCCCGCAGTTGCCGCGCCACATCCTCGCGTCGCAACCCCACCGCCCGGCCCAGGGGCGTCAGACCCACCACCTCGATCTGACGCTTGCCCTCGGTGAGGTTGTCGGAGATATCCGCCACGCCGGCATAGCCGCGCAGGTGCTGTTCCAACTCGTCGGCCGCACGCTCCAGCACCGCGCGGTCCCGGTGGGCCAGTTCGATGTCGATCGCATCCGACGCCATGAACTGTCCGCTGAATTTCAGCGCCGTCGCGCCCGGCACCTCGCCGACCCGTTCGCGCCAGCGGTTGGCCAGGATCGTGCTCGACACGTTGCGCTTCTCGCTTTCGAGCAGGGCGATGTTGATCTCGCCGAGGTGCCCGCCGGAGCGGGTGCTGGCCGTCCCCCCGCCGCGCTGCTCCATCTGCCCGATCGTCGGATGGCTGCCCACGGTGGTGATCATGTGCTGGAACAGCCGCGGCGCGTTGGGGTCCCGGCTTTCGGTGAAGTCGCGCTCAACCTGGCGTGCCGCATCCTCCATGCGGTCGAGGATTTTCATCGTCTGCTCGGCCCGCATGCCCTGGGGCATGGTCAGCGCCGCGACGATGTTGTCCGCCTCGATCTGCGGGAAGAATTCCTGGCGGATGTGTCCGCCCTTGACGAACGCCCCGGTGATCATCAGCACCGCCACGCCGATCGCCAGCGTCGCGTACCGCCACCGCACCGCCGCCCGCAGCACCGGTGTATACAACCGCTCGATCGTGTACCCCAGCCCCCGTCGGATCATGCCCTGGAACCGCGCGATCGGCCCGCCGTGCCCGCCGATGCGCCCCCCCGACAGGTGCGCCGGCAACACGATGAACGCCTCGATCAGCGAAATCAGCAGCACGCTGATCACCACGATCGGGATCAGCCGCAGAATCTGGAACCACGTCCCCTCGCCCTGCAACAGCGGGAAGAACGCGGCAATGGTCGTCGCGATCGCCATCGTCACCGGCAGCGCCATCTCGCCCACGCCCCGGATCGCCGCCTCGATCCCGCTCAGTTTTTTACGCTGGCGGTAGTCGAAGATCGACTCGCCGACCACGATCGCGTCATCGACCACGATGCCCAGCACCACGATGAACGCGAACAGCGAGATCATGTTGATCGACACGTCGAAGTAAGGCAACAGCACAAACGCCCCGAGGAACGACATGGGAATCCCCATCATCGTCCACAGCGCCAGCCGCAGGTCGAGGAAACACGCGAGGATCAGGAACACCAGGAGCAACCCGATCCCACCGTTGCGCAGCAGCAGGTTGATGCGGTCTTTCAGCAGCACCGACTGGTCGTTGAACAGGGTGATGTCCACGCCCGCGGGGAGCTGGCCGCGCATCGACTCGACGTAACGCCAGCAGGTCCTGCTGATTTCCAGCGTGTCCTGCCGGCCGACGCGGAAGACGTCGAGGATCACCGCGGGCTTGCCGTTGAAGCGAACCGCGTCGTCGGTGTCTTCGAACCCGTCGATGACGGTGGCGACGTCGCCGACGCGCACGTTCGTCCCGTCGGGCCGGGTGATGACGACCACGTCTTCGTACTGGTCGCCGCGGTAGCGCTGGCCCCTGGTGCGGACGAGGATTTCGCCGCCTTCGCTTTTGATGTTCCCCGCGGGCAGGTCGAGGCTGCTCTGTCGCACCGCCTGCGCCACCTGGTCGAAGGTCAGGTTGTACTTGCGCAGCGCCCGCTCGGAGACCTCGATGCCGATCTCGTAAGGCGGCAGGCCGGTCACGTTGACCGTGCTGATCCCGCCCGGGGGTCGGACCGCCGCGACAAACTGCTCCCAGCCCGAGTTCATCTCCCGGGCCATGCGCGACGCCTGGCCGGTCGTCAGGTCGTCGCGCACCGACTCGGCCAGTTCCTTCAACGCCCGGCGCGGCACGTCGCCGTACAACGCAAGCTGCAGCACCTGCGTCCGGTTGGAAAACTGCGTGACCTGCGGCTCCTCCGCTTCCTCGGGAAATGTCGTGATGCGATCCACCGCCTGCTTCACATCATCCCGCGCCTTGTCCATGTCGACGTAACGTTCGAACTCGACAAAGACCGTGCCCATGCCCTCCGACGCGATCGCCGTGATCTTCTTGACGTTGTCGACTTCCTTGACCGCCTCCTCGACCCGCTGACAGATCGACTCCTCGACATCCTCGGGCGTGGCCCCGGGATGCGGCACCGCCACCACGATCCAGTTGATGTCCAGCTCGGGAAAGAACTCGATCTTCATCTGCGACAGGCTCAGCAACCCCGCCACGATGAGAAACAGCATGACCAGGTTGGCCGCGACCTTGTTGTGCGCGAACCAACTGAACAGCCCGATGCGCCTGGGCTCGGGTTCGTGCTCGTGGTCATCGTTCGGGTTGGGTTGGGTTGATTCAGCCACGCGTCACTCCCGGGCCGAGGCCTGCGCGCTGACCGCCGCGGCGGGCACGCGCACCGTCATCCCGTCGGTCGCCACGTCCAGCAGACTCACGATCACCGCATCGCCGGGGGCGAGCCCTTCGCCGATGTACGCCCGGTCGCGGTCGCTGCGGATCACCTCGACGGTGCGCTTGACCAGCTTGCCCCGCATGAGCGGCTCGGTCGCGCGGTTCGGGTCGTCGGCCAGCGGCTGCAAGTCCTCGGCCACCCACAACCCATCCAACTCACGCATCGCATGTCGCGGCACCGCGATCACCCCCTCGAGCGCCTTGCCTTGGATAGCCACGTCCACGAACGCCCCCGGCAACAACGCCACGCCGTCGGCCGGTGAATCGGTCTGATCGACCTCGATGATCACGTCGATCAATCGCGATTGGGGGTCGACCTCGCCCGCCGTGCGCACCGCATGCCCCCGCCACCGCCTCGGTTCACCGGCGAAACGGCTGGTCAGGTGCACGACCGATCCCTGGCCCGGTGTCTGGGAACGCGAGGCCGCCGGACCCGGCCGCGCCAGGTCGAACCACCGCAGGTGACGATCCTCGATCGGCACGACCACCTGCAACCGGTCCCGGGCGTACACGTCGGCCAGCGGTTGTCCGGCCGTGACGTACTGGCCCACGTCGACGCTCTCGCGGGTCACCCGCCCCCGGAAGGGAACGGTCAACTCGGTGCGTTCCAGTTGAAGCGCCGCATCGCGCAGGCGCGCCTTCGCCGACGCGACCTCCGCCTTCGCCGAGACCAACTGCGACGCGGCCGACTTCACCGCCGCCTGGGCGCGACGAAGCTGAGGCTGGCGCGCGACCAGCGCGGTCGGCTCCTGGTCCGGGTGCGTCTTCCGCCACGAATCCCGCGCGACCTGCGCCTCGGCTTGTTCGATCTCGAGGTTCGTCCGGGCCGACTGCAACGTCGACTCGACCTCGGCGACGCGCGCCGCGGCCGTCGACACCGCCGCCTCGGCCTGTTCGACCGCCAACTCGTAGTCGACCGGTTCGATGCGGATCAGCACTTCGTTGGCGTCGAACTCCCCGCCGTCGGTCAACGAAGGAGCGGTGTACACCACCTTGCCCGACACCTGCGGGACCAGGTCGATCCGCACGCGCGGTTCGACCGTGCCGTGGCCCGACACCACCACCGGCTGATCCACACGCTCGGCGATGTGAACCGCCACCAGCGGACCGGCGTTCGCCGTCTGCGTCCGCTCGGGCGGCTCGGCCTTGATCACCAGCAACGCCGACAGCCCGCCCCCCACCGCCAATGCCGCGGCCGCCCACAGCACGTGCTGGATCGTGCGATACCGATGATGACGTCTGGGCTTGTCGCTCATGACTGATCGCCCTCGACCGCGTCACGACCGGGCGCTTGCCCTTCCGGGGGAGGTCCGATCCAGTCGCCGCCCAGCGCCAGGTGCAGGTTCACGCGCGCTTCCCACAACGCCAGCTCCGTCTGGGCAAGCTGGTCCTGCGCCTCGCGCCGACGACGCTCGGTTTCCAGCACCGTGAGCAAATCGGTCACACCCGTTTCGTACTGATCCGTGGCCAGGCGCTCGGCTTCCAGGGCTTCGTCCAAGCGCTCGGACAGGGCCTCGTAACGCTGGCGGGCGGTGCGCTCGCGCACC
>CAYYPN010000171.1:0-6688 GCA_964473545.1 uncultured Planctomycetaceae bacterium | reverse complement strand
ACTCGCCCTGCGGGTCGGTGTCGGCGGGGCTGGCGATCTACGACACGATGCAGTTCATCCGTCCCGACGTCTCGACGTATTGCGTGGGCATCGCCGCGAGCATGGGCGCGTGGCTGCTGGCCGCCGGCGCCGCGGGCAAACGCTACGTCCTGCCCAACAGCCGCGTGCTCCTGCACCAGCCGCTGATCGGTGGGGTCGAGGGCACGGCGACGGACCTGGGCATTCATGCCGAGCAGATGCTCAAGACCCGCAAACGCATGTACGAGATCATGGCCAAACACACCGGCCAGCCGATCGAACAGATCGAACGCGACTGCGACCGCGACAAGTGGCTCGAAGCCGAAGCGGCCAAGGAGTACGGCGTCGTCGATAAGGTCCTCGAACACCTGCCCGAAGGCCAGATGCCCAAGTCGACCGACAGCGACGACGAATAAGCCGCTCGCGGCGATCGCAAAACGTCACTCCCCCAGCCGCGGTTCGGTCCCCTTGAACACGCGCTGCAGATTCCCCAGGTGGCGCACGATCACCAGCAGCGCCATCCCCCCCGCCACCGCCGGGAACGGCCAGGTGTGGGACAGGTCGTAGCCCCGGATGACCAGCAGCAACATGCAGTACGCCGGCAGCAGCACGGCGGTCGTCACGCTCGCCCAGCCGACGTAGCGCAGCGTGCCGGCGAAGATCAGCCACGTCAGCAACCCCGCGATCGCCGGCAGGCTCAGGTACGGCCATAAGCCGAGGATCACACCGAACGCCGTGGCGACCCCCTTGCCCCCCTTGAACCCGAGGTAGACGGGGAACACGTGGCCGATGATGGCGGCCGCGGCGATCGCCAGCCAGCGACCGGCCTGGGCGGGGTCGAGTGCTTCGGCGCCGATGTAGCCGAAGGCGAACCCCGCGCCGAGCGCGGGGCCCAGCCCCTTGCCCACGTCCAGCGCGAAGCCGAGCAGCCCCCACTTCGCGCCGCACGTGCGGCCGAGGTTGGTCGCGCCGATGTTCCCGCTGCCGACCCGGCGAATGTCCACGCCGCGAGCCAGACCCAGCAACCACCCGAACGGAATCGCGCCGATGAGGTAGGCGACGACGACGGCGATCATAAAAGTGAGCCAGGACATGACGTCATGATATCGCGAACAGCGCCCTTCGCGATGAATCGGTTGCGACAAACCGGCCAATCGCGTATTCGTCTGCCATGAACGAACCACTGACCGTCGCCATTCAACGTCTGCCCCACGGCGTGGGGATCGACCTGCCGGCGTACCAGTCGGCGCACGCCGTGGGGATGGATATTCACGCGGCGATCGACGAGGACGTGACCGTCGAGCCGGGCGCGATTGTGCTGGTGCCGACCGGTTTCGCCATCGCCGTGCCGATTGGATTCGAAGCCCAGGTCCGCCCCCGCTCGGGCCTGGCCTTCAAGCATGGCCTGACCCTCCCCAACGCCCCCGGCACCATCGACGCCGACTACCGCGGCGAAGTCAAGGTCGCCCTGGTCAACCTCGGCCCCGCGCCCGTCACCGTCACCCGCAACATGCGCATCGCCCAACTCATCATCGCCCCGGTTGCGCAGGCGACGTGGAACGAAGTCGCCGAATTGCCGGCGACCGAGCGCGGCGACGGAGGCTTCGGGCATACGGGGATGTGACCTGCTGCTGGCAACGTGGCGCGCGACATGGACGGGATCCGAGCCGGGCTGTCCACAGCCCGGTGCCGCGCCAGCGGCAAACGACTACTTCTTCCGCGGCACGTAGTGGGCGCTGGCGCCGTGGACCATTTCGGCGGCTTCCATGACGGTTTCGCTGAGCGTCGGGTGGGCGTGGATGGTCATCTGGACGTCGGCGGCGAGGGCGCCGGTTTCGATGGCGAGGACGCCTTCGGCGATGAGTTCACCGGCGTTGACGCCGCAGATACCCACGCCCAGCAACCGGCCGGTGTGGGGGTCGATGAGCATCTTGGTCAGGCCGTCGTTGCGGTCGAGGGTGGTGGCCCGGCCGGACGCAGCCCAGGGGAAGCGGGCGACGTCGTGGTCGATGTTGCGTTCACGGGCTTCGATCTCGGTCAGGCCGCACCAGGCGATTTCGGGGTCGGTGAAGACCACGGCGGGGATGGCCGCCGGGTCATACGCCGACGCCTCACCGCGCATCGCTTCGACGGCGACGCGCGCTTCGTAGGTCGCCTTGTGGGCGAGCATCGGTTCGCCGGCCACGTCGCCGATGGCGAAGATGTGATCCTCGTCCGTGCGGCGCTGGTGGTCGGTGACGATGAAGCCTTTGTCGTCGATCTTGACGTCGGTGTTGTCCAGGCCGATGTCTTTGGCGTTCGGCCGGCGGCCGACGGCGACGAGGACCTTGTCGAAGTCGAGTTGTTCGTTGTCGAACCCGTTGCCGAGCAGCTTGACCTTGCACTTGGTCTTGAGCGCTTCGACCTCGGCGACCTTGGTGTTGACGTGGATGTCCTTGAAGGTGCGTTTTCGGAGTCGCTTTTCGAGTTGTTCGACGAGGTCTTCGTCGGCGGCGGGGAGGATGCGGCCGAGCGCCTCGACGACGGTGACCTCCGACCCGAGCGCGGCGTAGACGGTGCCGAGTTCCAGCCCGATGTACCCGCCGCCGACGACGAGCAAGGAGTCGGGCACGTCTTCGATGAGCAGGGCTTCACGGCTGGTCATGACGCGCGGCGAGTCGTAGGGAAACCCGGGGATGCGGGCGGCGGTCGACCCGGTCGCCACGATCGCGTAATCGAACCCGACGGTCTGCTCGCCGCCTTCGGTTTCGACGACGAGGGTGTGCGGGTCGGTGAAGCGGCCGGTGCCCTGGATCATGTTGACCTTGCGCTGCTTGGCGAGGGCGCCGAGTCCGCCGGTGAGCTTGGCGATGACGCGCTTGGTGTACTGGGCGAGCTTGTCGATGTCGACCTTGGGGGTGCCGAAGTCCAGGCCCATGCTCTTGGCTTCGGCGGCTTCATGGATGAGCTTGGCCGCGTGGAGCAGGGTCTTGCTGGGGATGCAGCCGCGGTAGAGGCACACGCCGCCGGGCTTCTGCTCGCGGTCGATGAGCGTCACGTCGAACCCCGCGTCGGCCGCGAGGAACGCCGCCGGATATCCGCCGGGGCCACTGCCGAGGACGACGAGTTTCTTGCCTTTGTTCGGATTGTCGTTGGCCATGGTCATACTGCTTTGAAGTTGAATCGAGTGATCGGTGGTTCAGGTCAGGAACGCGGCCAGGGGCTGCTCGATCGCGTTACGGATCCACTGCAGGAACCGCGCGCCGTCGGCGCCGTTGACCACGCGGTGATCGAAGCTCAGGCTCAACGGCATCATCAGGCGGCTTTCGACGTCGTCGTTGCGCTCGACGAGGCGTTGGCTCGCCGTGCCCACACCGAGGATGCCGACCTCCGGCCAGTTGACGATCGGTGAAAACTGCTCGACGCCGATGCCGCCGAGGTTGGTGATGGTGAAGCAGCCGCCTTGCATGTCTTCCAGGGCGAGCTTGCCGCCGCGGGCCTTCTCGGCAAACTCCCCGAGCTCGACGCTGATGTCGGCCAGGCTCTTGGTATCGGCATCGCGCAGCACCGGCACGACCAGCCCACGCGGGGTGTCGACGGCCACGCCGACGTGCACGTAGTTGCGATACACCAGTTCCTGCTTCTGCGCGTCGTAGGCGCAGTTGAGCATGGGATGGCGGCTCAAGGCCTCGGCCACGATCTTCACGAGGATCGCGGTGGGGGTGAGCTTGCCGCCGGCTTTCTCGACGACCCGCTTGTGCGACCCGCGGAAGGCTTCCATGTCGGTCGCATCCACTTCCTGATGCAAGGTCACGTGGGGGATGGTGGCCCAGCACATGGCCATGTGGGCGGCGGTCTTCTTGGCGATCATGCTCATCGCCTCGCGCTCGACCGGGCCATACTGCGCCAGGTCGGGCAGCGCCCCGGCAAGTGATGGCGCGCCAACTGAAGCAGCGCCGCCCGTTCCGTGCGAGCGTGAGTGGTTCTTGACGTCGTCGATGCTGATGCGGCCGCCGGGGCCGGTGCCTTCGACCCGGGCGATGTCGACGCCGAGTTCACGGGCGAAGCGGCGAACGCTGGGCGCGGCGAACGCGGGCAGACGATCGTCGTCCCCACGGGGCGGCGCCGGCGGCGGCGCATCAGTCTTCTGCGGCACCTGCGCCGACGCGTCCGCGGGTGCTTGGCTCTTCGCCTTCTCCGGCTCCGGTTCGGCCTCGGCTTGTGGGTCTTCCCGCGGTTCGGGCTCCGCTTCGGCTTGCTTTTTCGCAGCCGGCGCTTCTTCCTTCTGCTTTTTCTTCTCGCCGCCACCACCACCTTCTTCGATGGTGAAGATCACATCGCCGACCTTGAGGGTGTCGCCTTCTTTGATCTTGATCGAGCCGACGGTCCCGGCCGCCGGGGCGGGCACGGGCATCACCGCCTTGTCGGTTTCAACCTCGATGACTTCCTGCTCGGCGTCGATGGCGTCGCCCTCGGCGACGTTGATGGTGACGACCTGGGCCTCGTTGATGTTTTCACCCAGTTCGGGCAGTTTGAATTCCACAGCCATATCCTCAGGCTCCCGCAAACGGAGGGTTGCAGTGCGGCAGTTTAGCAGTGATCCGCCAGCGTTGCGAAGGTTACGCCCCTGGCGGGTGATCGCCGCGAAAAGCGCCCCATAGCCGAGCCGCTACGCGGCTCCGGCGCGACGCTCAATCACGTCAAGGGGCCCTTCACGTCGGTCAGCTTCGCATCGGATTGGGCTTGTCGGCGTTGATACCCAGGGCCTCGATCGCTTTCGCCGGGACATCCGCGTCAAGCTTGCCTTCGTCGGCCAGGGCGTCGAGTGCGGCGAGGGTGACGTAGCGCTGATCGATCTCAAAGAAATCGCGCAACGCTTCGCGCTGATCGCTGCGGCCGAACCCGTCGGTGCCCAGCGAGATCAGCCGCTGCGGCAGCCACTTGGCCAGCGCGTCGGGCAGCACCTTCAGGTAGTCGCTGGAGGCGATGATCGGGCCTTCGGTGTCGGCGAAGACCTGCGTCACGTAGGGGGTGCGCGGCTTGTCGTCCGGATGCAGCAGATTGTGCCGCTCGCAATCCAGGGCGTCCCGCCGCAGCTTGACGTAGCTGGTCACCGAATACACGTCGGCGGCGACGTTGTACTCCTGGGCAAGGATGCGCTGGGCTTCGAGCACGCCGTTGAGGATCGCGCCCGAACCGAGCAGGCTGACGCGGGCTTTGGCCTTGCCGGGATCGAGTTCGCTGGGCTTGAAGAGGTAGAGGCCCTTGAGGATGCCGTCTTCGACGCCTTCACGGTCGGGCATGGGCGGCTGGACGTAGTTCTCGTTGTGCACGGTCAGGTAATAGAACACATCCTCATCCTGCTCGTACATCCGCCGCAGGCCGTCGCGGATGATCACGGCGATCTCGAACGCGTACGCCGGGTCGTAGCAGACGACGTTGGGGACGGTGGACATGAGCAGGTGCGAATGGCCGTCTTCGTGCTGGAGGCCTTCGCCGTTGAGGGTGGTGCGACCGGAGGTGCCGCCGATCATGAACCCGCGGCAGCGCAGGTCGCCGGCGGCCCAGACGAGGTCGCCGATGCGCTGGAACCCGAACATCGAGTAGTAGGCGTAGAACGGGATCATCTTGGTGCGATGATTGGCGTGGGCGGTGCCTGCGGCGATGAAGCTGGACATCGAGCCGGCCTCGGTGATGCCTTCTTCGAGGATCTGTCCGTCGGTCGCTTCCTTGTAGTACATCAACTGATCGGCATCGACCGGTTCATACAATTGCCCGGTGTGGGCGTAGATGCCGCACTGGCGGAACAGCGCCTCCATGCCGAACGTGCGGGCCTCGTCGGGGATGATCGGCACGATGTGCTTGCCGAGGTTTTTGTCCTTGAGCAGCTTGGTGAGGATGCGGACGTAGGCCATGGTCGTCGACACGCGGCGGTCGCCGGTGCCTTCGGCGAACTCACCCCACAGGTCGTCGGCGGGCATGTTGAAAGCCAGCTCCGGCACGCGCCGCTCCGGCACCGGTCCGCCGAGCGCCTTACGCCGGTCACGCAGGTAATGCGCCTCGGCCGAATCTTCCGGGGGCCGATAGAACGGCATGTCCTTGACTTTGTCGTCGTCGATGGGGATCTCGAAGCGGTCGCGGAACGCGGCCAGCTCGTCCTCGTTGAGCTTCTTCTGCTGGTGGGTGATGTTCTTGCCTTCGCCGGCTTCGCCGAGGCCGTAGCCCTTGACGGTGCGGGCGATGATGACGGTGGGCCGGTCGGTGGTGTGGACCGCCGCCTGGTACGCGGCGTAGACCTTGGCCGGGTCGTGACCGCCGAGGCTCAAACGCCAGAGCTGGTCGTCGGTGTAATCCTGGACCATCTCCTGGAGCTTGGGGTGGCGGCCCCAGAAATGCTCGCGGATGTACGCCCCGCCTTCCACGGCATACTTCTGGTATTCACCGTCGACGATCTCGCCCATCGTCCGGGCGAGCAGGCCTTCGTCGTCCCGCGCGAAAAGCGGGTCCCAGTCGCTGCCCCACAGCACCTTGATCACATTCCAGCCGGCCCCACGGAACACCGCCTCAAGCTCCTGGATGATCTGGCCGTTGCCGCGCACCGGGCCGTCCAGTCGCTGCAGGTTGCAGTTGACGACCCAGACGAGGTTGTCGAGTTGCGAGCGGCTGGCCAGCGAGATCGCGCCCAGGGTTT
>CAYYPN010000170.1:0-6712 GCA_964473545.1 uncultured Planctomycetaceae bacterium | reverse complement strand
CAGCCCCAACGCCACCAGGCGGTGTATCCACGGAATGACCAGTTGCGCCAGCAGGCTTGTCATGATCGTTCCTCCTCGGCCGGCAGTTCATCGAACGGAGCCTCCAGACGATCGATCAACAGCGCCACGCACACCCGCAGGGCATGGAACACGCCCTTGATCGACCCGATGCTGCTGTGCTCGGCCGCGTTCATCTCAACCGGCACCTCGACCAGGCGCATGTGGTGGCGAAGAACCCAAACCGTCACCTCGGGTGAGTCCAGGTAAGACTGCGGATAGTGTCTGGCGAAAAACGCCAGCGCCCGTCGGCCCGAGGCACGCGAGCCGCTGGTCGGGTCGTGAATGCGCCGGCCGGTCACCGCCAGCGTGACCAGACGAATGAGCCCGGCCCCGATGCGCCGCATGAGCGGGAAGCGGTACGATCCCCGCCCCATGCCGCGCGATCCGATGACATGGTCGGCCTTACCATCGCGAATCGGCTGGATCAGGCGCTCGATTTCCTCAGCCTTGTGCTGGCCATCGGCGTCGAACTGAACGGCCACGTCGTAGCCGTTGGCGAAGGCGTAGGCGTAGCCGGTCTGCAACGCCGCACCGATGCCGAGGTTGAACGGCAGCCGCAGGACGACGGTTTTCCCGTTTCGGGCCGCGGCACTGGTGGCGTCACAGGACCCGTCGTCGATCACCGCCACGTCGGCCTGGGGAACGGTGCGATGCAGATGTTCGAGCACGCGCGCAATGCCCGCAGCCTCGTTGAACGCGGGCATGATGACAAGCAGTCGGGTTGGCGTGTCGGTGGTGGTCATGACCAAGGGTGAGCGTGTGCTGATGGTATCAAGTGACACGGCGCTGGCAACGCCGGGATGGATCACGCAGGTTTCTCATCGCGGCCGGCAGTGGCTGCCCATGCCGACATCGCCACTTCAGCGAGGCCTCGTTGTACATCATCGCCGGGAGGACCTGTCCGCCTTGCTGCGTGGTGCGCCCCAGGATGTACCGCTTGACCCCGGCGTTTGCCATGCCGGCTCGGACGCTGCCTACTCCCGCCAACCGGATGAGAGCCATGGTGACAAAGCCCGAACCTGACGAACCTCGCTCCTTACATGCTCATTCAGTGGACCTAAGAGCTTCCGAGGAATGTCCAATCGCCGAACGATAGACGGTCAACAATTCATCGACGTGTCGTTCGACACTGTATTGCCGGGCAAAATCTCGACCCCTTTCGGTCAATCGTCTGCGCAAATCGGGCGACTGCCACAAGCGCACCACCGCTTCGGCGATGGCCTCGGGTGTATTCGCCGGCAGGACCAGGGCCGTGCGGCCATCTTCGACCAGTTCAGCCAGACCGTCGGCAGGATTGGCGATCAACGGGACGCCCAGTTGCATCATCTCCACGGCCACGCGGCCGAACGCCTCCTGGCGACTGGGCATGACCACCAGATCGAACCCCGATGCCGTCGCCGCCACATCCTGGCGCATGCCCAGAAACCTCACTCGTTCGGCCACGCCCAACTCAAGCGCTCGCTGTTCCAGACGTTGCCGCTCCGGCCCGTCGCCGGCAACGACCAGCCTGTATTCGCCCAACCGCTCGGCCAGCAATGGTGCAGCCTCAAGCAGAATATCCACGCCTTTGACCGGATGCAGTCGCCCCAAGTATCCGATCACACAGGCGTCGTCACTGACATTCAACTCATCCCGCAACGCGCGGCGACCCTCAGCCGACGGTTGCAGCCCTGCGGTATCGACCGGGTTGGGCATGGTGCGAATCATTCGTTCGTCGATACCAACGGCATCCACGAGGCTGCGGCGCATGGCTTGGGAATTGGCGATGAGCCTGTGGGCGTGTCGGTGCAAACGGCGGAGGCTGTGACGATAGACCCACGCGGACAGTCCCCGGCGCAAAGCCATGCCGCGCTCATGTACGATGACCGGCGGCCCGCCCCGCCGCCGCGCCAGAAGACACGCCAGGTTCGACTTGCTTAACTGGCTGTGACAAACACCCACCCAATGCTCACGGCATACGTCGAGCACCCTTCTCGGGGCGCCCAGGCTGTACTTACCCATATTGAGGTTGATGACCGGCACATCGAGTTCGATGGTTTCGTTCGCGGTGCGTAACGCGCAGACAAGCGGTTCGACCTCCGGCCGCCGGGCCAGTTCCGGCACGATCGTGCGCGTCGACACCTGCCCTCCCCCCAATCCCAGGTGGTCGATGACCATCAGCACGCGCAATGTCATGGCGTCACTCCGTTCACCACCCGCTGGTACAGGGCCAGGTATTCGTCAGCCGTCACCGACCAGTCGAAACGTCGGGCTTGTTGCTTTGAAGCCTGCACGGCCTGAGCGTAGGCCGCCGGGTCATTGGCGTAAGTCGTGATGCCCCCGGCCAGCGCGTCGGGGGTGGCGCGGTCCACCACAATCCCATTGCCGTTGATGAGTTCTTCGACACCCTCACAGCGGGTGGTGACCATGGGCAGGCCGCTGGCGACGGCTTCGAGCATCGCGTTGCTCATGCCCTCGTGTTCGCTGGCCATGACGAACAGGTTGTGCTCACGGTACAACCCGGGCATGGCGTCGGGCTCGACCCGGCCGGGCAGGCGCACATGGTCAGCCACGTTCAGCCGCGTCGCCAGCGCCTTCAATTCATCCATCAGGTTGCCATCGCCGGCAATGGTCAATGACACATCGATGCCACGCTGCCGACACAATGCCACTGCTTCGATGAGCAGGTCCAGTCGCTTGCGGCCGATGAGCCGGCATACCGTCAACGCCCGGACGGGCCCGCCAGTCCAAGGCTGGCCGGAAGGATGAAATCGATCGGTGTCGATGCCGTTGGGGATGACATCGAAGTGAAGCTCGGGGATGAACCGGCGGGCGAGTTGTGCGAGGCCTTCGCTGTTGGCGACGACGGCCGCGGCGTTGCGCCAGATGCGGCCAAACAGCCCGGCAAGCAGGCGATAGTCCAGCCCGAGGCGTTGGTTGTAACCCGGCACGTCCGACCCGCGCAGGCTGACGATGTAAGGCGGGTCGCCGCGCTGGCGGTAAGGCAGCCAGCCGCTGGGGAAGGCGAAGAAGGCGTGGGCCAAGTCGTAATCGCTGCTGCGCCGCATGCCGCGGTACACCCCCGCCGCCCGCCGGAGCCACGTCAGCACCTCGCTCTTGCGCCAGTAGTGCAGGCTCGCCTTGGTGATGCCGACGCGCACGATGCGGATATTGGAGCCGAGTCGCTGTTCATGGATACCGCGTTCGATGCCGCTGGTGACCAGGTCGACGGTGATGCGCGGGTCGTCAGCCCACCGGCGAAGGATCTGTTGGTGAGCGTGGCCCGCGCCCCCGCCGATCGGCGGGTACTCGTAGTTGACCGCCAGCACCCGCAGCGGACGCTGGCTCATGACGCGGCATCCTGTCGGGCAAAAATGATGAAAGGCCCGTAGTTCCTGACCGGACGATAGTGTTCGCGGATATAATCGCGCAAAGGCTTCATCGCCTCGAAACGTTTGGCTTCATCCGGCTCGATCTGATCGGCCAGCATGCGAGCATACTGCGCTTCATACCGCGCGACGTTCGCCGCATCGACCGGCAGCAGGCGCCCCTGCGCCGTCGGCCACAACTCCAGCGGGGGACGGTCCCACGGGAAGTGTCGCTTGTGCGTGTCGACGAAGAACTTCGGCGGGTCGGCCTTGAATTCTTCAAGGCGCTGGCGAATGTCCTCAGCCAGTTGCCGCGGTGGATCGACGTGCATGTTCGACTCGAACGCCTTTGTCGCCGAACTCAATCGCTGAGCTTGGACATAGATGCCCGGGTACCAGCCCCAGACGTAGATCGTGTCGCTCGGGTCGGAGTGCTCGCGGATGTAATGTCCCGCGGCAACCCACGGATGCACCATGCCCGGCTGGTTGAGCATGCTGACTTCTTCGAGCGCCTGGACATACCCGCGCCGACGCTGGCCGTTGGGGTAGGGCTCGCCGCTGTGCATCGCATGGGTGAACCCGAACCACACGGGCCAGGCCAGGGCGATGATCGCCACCGCACCCATCAGGCCACCGATCAACTGCGGCACCGGGCCGCCCCGCTTCAGACGCCACCACAACAACGCCAACCCATACCCGCCCAGAATCGAACCCGACGCGACCATCGGCAGGTAGTACTGCTCGTAAGACCGCGGACTGATCCAGACGTAACCGGCGTCGGCCAGAAACCAGATCACCAGCATCGGCACGGGCCAGGCCGGGGGCATCGTGTCGTTCGACTCGCCGCGCATCTCCGATGGCTTGCGCCACAACATCACCGCCACCACTGCGGCGATCATCGACGCGATCGACAAAAGAATCGGCAACTTGATCGAGGCGTAGTAACGGAACACGTGGGCGGCCTGCTCGCTGAACGTGATCGCACTACGGCTGACCTCAAGATAACCACCGCCGCCACCGCCGGCCGCAACCTCCCCGGTTGCAAACACGCCCGCCACACGATCCCAGAGGAAGTGGTACGGCCAGTAGGAAGTCGTCACATCCGCCGCGGCCAACCACCCATACGCCGGCAACAGCGACAACACCCCGCCGCCCAGGATCAACCCCGCGTCGGCGAAGGCCTGCTTCCACGTGCGCGTCGTCCACAACGGGTGCAGCAGCGTCGCCAATCCGATCGCGGCGATGACCGACGTGCCGGTCTCCTTGAACAGCGGCGCCCAGATGCCGATGGCCCCGGCCAGGACCGCCCACCACCATCGCCCGCCGCTCTGACGCCACAACACACACGCGATCGCGATCATCATGCACGCGATCATGTACTGCTCTTTGACGTTGCCGTACTTGGCCAGGTGCGGGCAGGATAAGTAGAACGCGGCCAACGTCGTCGCCACCGCCGCGGGGACCAACCCCCACAACCGTCGTAACGCGAGCAACGTCAACACCAATGCCCCGGCCTGCATCAATCCCTGGATGAGTTTCGGGCCGGTCTCACTGAAACCGGACAAGCCGACACCGGCCATGTTCACAAGGAGCGTGCCGATCTTCGCGCTGGGCTTTTCATCGACCCCGATCTGCGCTCCCTGCAGGACGTGGTAGGCCGAGTAGACGTACCCGCCGCTGTCGAACGGACCGGGCCGGCTCAGTTCAAGGTACTTGCCGAGCGTAAAGGGGATGGCCACCGCGATCAGCGCGATGACCAGTCCCATCGTCTTGCGCTGATCAGGCTTGTCGGTCATGGACCTCGCCTTCAAGCGTTTCGTTCGCATGGGGCTTGCCGTCGAGGATTTCCCGGATGACGTAGGTCCTGCGGTTCTGCGATTCGTGGTAGGTCCGCACGATCATCTCGGCCAGCAGGCCCATGAGGATGAACTGGATCGCCGCGACGAACAGGATCCCCGACAGGTACATCAGGGGGTTGCGGTTCATCGAAAAATCCTCGGCGAACTTCATGTACAGCGTGGCGACCGCGGCGATCACCGCCAGCCCGCCGGCCCCGCTGCCCAGCCCGCCGAACACGTAGATCGGCTTGGTGCTGAACGTGCCGAGAAACTTGATCGTGATCAGGTCGAGCATGACCTTGACGGTGCGGCTGAGGCCGTACTTGCTCTTGCCCGCGGTGCGGGGGCGATGGTTGACGGCCATCTCGCAGATGCGTGCCCCGGCCCAGTTGGCGACGGCCGGGATGAACCGGTGCATCTCGCCATACAACCGCGTCTCGGTCACCACCTCGCGACGGTAGGCCTTGAGCGTGCAGCCGAAGTCATGCACTTTCACCCCGGTGATCCAGGCGATGATCCGGTTGGCGATCCACGACGGCAGCAGGCGGGTGAGCGCCGCATCCTGACGATTCTTCCGCCAGCCGCTGACCACGTCGTAGCCCTCGTCGAGCCGGGCCATGAGTTTGGGGATGTCGGCCGGGTCGTTCTGCAGGTCGGCGTCAATCGGGACGATCACCGCGCCCCGGGCATACTCGATGCCCGCGGCCATGGCGGCGGTCTGCCCGAAGTTGCGGCGGAAGCGAATCACCCGCAACCGCGGATCGCGCTCGTGCAATTCCTTGAGCAGCGCGAAGCTGTCGTCGGTGCTGCCGTCGTCGATGGCGATGATTTCGTAGTTGAACCTGCCGTCGAGGGCGCCGGCCAGTTGCTCGTAGAGCGCGCGGATGTTGTCACGCTCGTTGAGCACGGGCACGATCACCGACAGCTCGATTGGGTCTTCGGCCATATTGCCCTTGCCCCGCCTTCGCCGCGTGCGACACAGAAAAAGCCACCGATGGGATTCGAACCCATGACCTGTGCTTTAGGAAAGCACAGGTCAAATCCACAAGCAGCGACCACTAGCGTACTTACACGCCCTGCGCCGGTCAATGCTAACAGTAGAAGCAGCAATAGTAATCATACCCCTCAAACGCCCGCAAAGGGCAGGAGCTTTACCATGGCAGCGACAGCAGTGAACGAATCAACCGCCGACCGTATGCAGGCACCGCGTGAGGCCGCGAAGGCGCTCAACGTACTACGCGACTTCCTTGTAGAGCGTGGCCTGATGGACTTACAGTTAATGGATGGTACGGAATCAGCCGGATGCGCCCTTGTGGATATTGAGCAGGCGATTAAGGATGATCTGTACGCCGCTATGATGGATGAAAGCTGAGGCCGCCATGATCGACCGATTGCAGCAGTTCGCCGACCACCTAGTACCGCGTCATTCCATGATCTTCGGGTATAGGCGTTTAAGTTTGACGCGGG
>CAYYPN010000169.1:0-6728 GCA_964473545.1 uncultured Planctomycetaceae bacterium | reverse complement strand
GCCACCAGGGTCAAGGTGATGGTGATGCCGAGGCGGGCGGCCCACGAGCGGCAAAGCCAGCCGACGGAGTCGGCGATGGCGTTGGTCGTCATGCGCCCGAGCGTGGCCAGTCCGAACAGCGATTCGAAGATCTTGCGCCAGCCGTGCTGACGTTTCTCCAGCGTGTGTTTGCGTTCCTCACGTTTGAGCAGGCGCGACGAAGCGACGGGAATGACCATGACCGAGACGAGCAGACTCAGCGTCACCGCGGCGCAGATGGCCAGGGAGATGTCGCGGAAGAGCTGGCCGGCCTCCTCTTCGACGAGCAGGACCGGGATGAACACCGCGAGGGTGGTCAAGGTCGACGTCAGCACCGCGCCCCAGACTTCCTTGCCCCCGGTATAGGCCGAGTGGAACGCGCCTTCGTGCAACCCGCGGCGATGGCGGTCGATGTTTTCCAGCACGACGATCGCGTTGTCGACGACCATGCCCACGGCAAACGCCAATCCGGCCAGCGAGATCACATTGATGTTGCGGCCCATGGCGACCATGGCCACGAACGTGCCGATGACCGAAATCGGAATCGCCAGCGCGACGACCAGCGTGAACTTGAAGCTGCGCAGGAACGTCAGCAGCACGATCACCGCCAGCGTTCCGCCGACGAAGAGGTTGTTGCGGACCAGCCCGATCGCTTCGTTGATGTAGATGGTCTGGTCGTAGACCTGGTCGAGGGCGAGCGTGCCGTTAAGCTCGAGGTCGCGGGCCTTGTCGGGCAGGATGTTCTGGTTGATGTTGGCGAGGGTGGCCTTGAAGTCGGCCATGACCTGCATGACGTTGGACCCGACTTCGCGCTGGGCGTTGATCGCCAGGGACCGCTTGCCCTTGGAGCGGACGATCGCGAACGGTTCCTTGTAAGTCAGGACCACGTCGGCCACGTCGCGCACTCGAACGATCGGGTTGCCGGGTCCGGTCAGCACGGTCTGCTCGATCTGCTGCAACGACTCGTACTGGCCGGTGGTGCGCAGGCGTACCGAGAGCTTGCCTTCTTCGACGTCTCCGGCCGAGATGTTGACGTTGCGATTGCGCAGGGCGGCGGTCAGTTGCGCGGGCGTGATGCCCTCCTGGGCGAGGCGAACGGTGTCGACCTGGATCTGCACTTCGGGTTCGGTGCCGCCGAGCACGTTGACCTCGCTGACATTCTGCACGCGCTCCAGCTCGGTCTTGATGTTGTCCTCGGCCCACTTCTGCAGGTGGCGGACGTCGTAGTTCGGATCGGTCGTCGAGAAGATGACCCAGGCGATGTAGTCGCGGCTGCGCGGGTCGGAGGCTTCCACCTCGGGCTCGTCAACGTTGTCGGGATATTCCGACACCTGGCGCAGCTTCTCGGACACCTCGCGGAGGGCGACGCTCTTGTCCATCGAGACGGGAAACTCGAGGATGATGCGGCCTTCGCCCTGCTCGCAGACGGCGGTCATCTTCTGCAGGCCGGTGATCGACTTAAGCTGATCCTCCTGCTCGCGGATGATGTCGTTTTCGATTTCCTGTGGGCTGGCGCCCTGCCAGCGCGTGGTCACGTTGACGACCGGCTGATCGACGTTGGGCGTGAGCTGCACCGGGATCACCGTCAACGACAGCAACCCGAACAGGATGATGAGGATCACCCCGACGGAAATCTTGACCGGGTTGTCGATCGCGAAACGAATGGGGTCCATGGTCGGCCTTGCAGGAATGACCAATGTCAAATGGCAAAGGTCGAAAGGAACAATTCAATCACGGTGTGTTGGGGGCGGCTCCGGCGCTCTGCGGGGCGATCGGCGCCCCGGGGTGCAGGCGTTCGTTTCCTTCAACGACGACCTGGTCTACGGGTTCGAGTGGCGCGTCAACGACGAACTGATCGCCCAGCGTGAACCGCACGCTCAACGGCACGGGTGTCGCCGCCCCGCCCCGGTTGGCGTAGGCCATCATGCCCGTGGGCGTGACCTGCACCGCGTCGCGCGGCACCAGCATCGCCCGGATCCTGTCGCCGGTCGGCAACTGCGCCTCGGCGCTCATGCCCGGCTTGATTCGACCCTCGGGATTGTCCATTCGGATCAACACCGGAAACGTCCGGGCCATCGCGTTGGCGTCGGGCACGATGCGGTAGATCCGCCCTTCGAACTCCCCACCCGCCGCCTGGATGGTCACGACAATCGTCTGGTCCTCGGCCATTTCCGCGAGCATGCGCTCGGGCACGTGCAGTTCCGCGTCGACCTTGTCCGTGCGAACCAGCGTGACCACCGGCGAGCCCGGTGAAAGCCACTGGCCCACTTCCGTATCTTTGCTGACGATCGCCCCGTCAAACGGAGCACGGATCGTCATCTTTTTCAGGCGGATGTCGAGTTCTTCGATCTGGGCCTGGCTCGAGGCGAGGCGGGCGCGGGCGTTGGCAAGCTGAGCCTGGGCGACCTGTTCGTCGCGCACCGCCTGGTCGAGGGCGACCTGCGTGATGCCGCCCTGGTCGATGAGCTTGTCGTAGCGTTCGCGCAACGCCCTGGCCTGGTCGAGCGTCGCCCTGGCCTGTTCGATGTTGGCCTGGGCTTCTTCCCGTGAAGCGACGGCCACGCGGCGTCCGGTTTCCACGAGGTCGCGGTCCAGTTCCGCCAGCACGTCGTCGGCCTTGACGGTTGTGCCGATGTCCGGTGGGGCGACGATGACGCGGCCGGATTCTTCCGAGGCGATCGTGCTGCGCTGGGCGGCGCGAATGCGACCGGTGACCAGGCGATGTTCCTGCACGGTGCGCATCTCGACCGGCGCCAGCCGCACGTTCGCCGGTGGCGGGCCCTGCTGTTCGGCGTCGCCCTGGCCTTGTCCCGGGTCGGTGGGGTTATTCGGATCGTCACCCGAACAACCGGCGACCAGCGAGATGACGCCGACCAGGCCAACTGTCGCCAACGATTTGAGGATACGGTTCACGGTTCACCTCACGTGGTGGAATCGCACAATCTACGCCCAGGTTCATCAAATAATCAAGGCGTTTGCGGGGGGATTTAGGTTTTAAACGTTATCAGCAGCGGGACTTGTTACGATTGAGGCGTTAATCCTCAGTCGCCCGGGTGGCGAAGTAGCGCTGCGTGCCCTGGGCGCTGATCGCATCGCCAAGCCGATCCAGGGCCACGACATACGCCGCCGTGCGCAGGTCGAGGTTGTGTTCCGTGGCCGTGTCGTAGACCCTTTTGATCGCCCGGTCCATCATGATCTCCAGGCGATTGTTGACGTCTTCCTCGTCCCAGTAAAAGCCCTGACGATTCTGCGTCCATTCGAAGTAGCTGACCGTCACGCCGCCGGCGTTGGCGAGGATGTCGGGCACGACCGTGATGCCTCGGTCGATGAGGATTGAGTCGGCATCGGAGGTGACCGGCCCATTGGCCACTTCCACGATCGACCTGGCACGGATGTTCCGGGCGTTGTCGCCGGTGATCACGCCGCCCAGGGCTGCGGGGATCAATACGTCCACGTCAAGTTCCAGCAACTGGTCGTTGGTGATCGAATCGGCGTCGACCGCTTCGCACACCGTGCCGTGGCAGTAGACCGCTTTGACCTCGCGGGTTTGGTTCTTGTACTGGATAAGTGAGGGCACGTCGAAACCGTCGGGGCGGAAGATCCCGCCCTTGGAATCGCTGACGGCGACGACGCGGTAGCCGGCCTCGTGCAGCAGTCGCGCCACGGCCTGCCCGCCGTTGCCGAAGCCCTGCACGGCCACGGTCGTTTCCGACGGCGTCCAGCCCTGGCGTCGGGCCAATTCGCGCGTGCAGAAGTACGCCCCCCGCCCGGTGGCCTCGGCCCGACCGGCGCTGCCGCCGAGCTCGAGCGGCTTGCCCGTGATCACATCCGGCGACCACTGCCGTGCGATCGTCGAATACTCGTCCATCATCCAGCCCATGATGCGCGCGTTGGTGTTCACGTCCGGTGCGGGAATGTCGAGGTTGGGCCCGATGTTTTCCACAAGGTGCTCGACGAACCGTCGGCTGAGCCGCTCCAGTTCCATCGGACTCAGTTCCTTGGGATTGCAGGTCACCCCACCCTTGGCCCCGCCGAAGGGGATGTTCATCACCGCGCATTTGCAGGTCATCCACAGCGCCAGCGCCGTGACCTCGTCGACGTCGACATCCTGGTGAAACCGCAAGCCTCCCTTGCCGGGGCCGCGCGTGTTGTCGTGGCGGACCCGGTAGCCGGTGAACACCCGCATCGAACCGTCATCCATCCGCAGGGGGATCGATACCTGCACCACCGAGCGCGGGTGGTGCAGTCGCTCCAGGCTTTCCGCGTCGATCCTGGAATACGCCGCGGCGTGGTCGAGTCGCTTGAGCGCGTCGGCGAAGATGCCGGAGTCGGCTTGAGTCATCATGGCAAGGCTTTCGGATCGGGTTCAATCGTGACCAGCAGTGCGGGTCTGCTTCATGGCCGACACGATCGCGCTGACCATGTCGTCGGGCATGGGCTCGGCCGGCGCGTCGGTTCGGCCCAGGGCCTGCTGTTCCAGTTCGATCGTCTTGCGGTAAGTGCGGAGGTACTTGCGGCAGGGCCCGCACATCTTCAGGTGGAACTCGAAGGCATCGCGCACGTCGGCCGGCAACGTGTCGCCCACGTAGTCGTCCAGAAATTCGATCAGTTCGCGGCAGGTGATCATGGCTCAGCCGATGTCCTCCATATGCGTTTCCAGCAGCTCCCGCAAAGCCTGCCGGGCGCGATGCAGACGCGTCTTGACCGCTCCGGGGCGGATCCCCAACGCCGCGGCGGATTCGGCCGTCGACAGCTCTTGGATGTCACGCAGGATCAACACGTCACGGTGGGTTTCGGGCAACTGGGCGATCGCCTCGTGAACCAGTTGGCTGGTTTCCGCCTTTTCCACCGCGGCATCGGGCTTTTCGCCCCAGGGACCGGGTTTGGTCTTTCCGGGGGCGCGGTGGCCGGCCTCGCTGAATACCGGCAACAGGTCCTCGATGTTGCGCTCGGCCAAACGCCGCTGCTTGCGCAATCGCATCAGGGCGGTGTTGACCACCACCCGGTGCAGCCACGTCGACAGCCTGGAGCGGCCGTCAAACTGATCGATGCGGCGATAAACGATGACAAACGCTTCCTGCACCACGTCAGCCGCATCGGGGTCGTTGCGGACGATCCGCCGGGCCACCGCGAGCATGATCGGCCCCTGCTCCCGGGCCAGTTCCTCGAACGCCGCCTCGTCCCCCTGGCGCAATCCCTCGACCAGCCGAGCTTCGGCCTCGGCGGGTGGCGGGGAGGATGGCATTGGCGATGACCCCATGGTGCAACAACGTTATCTGGACCCAAGCCGGCAATCCAGTGTGTTATCCGCGTATCTCGGCGCCTGTGATTCTTTCGCAGATTCTGTCGCAAGGCCGAGTTGATATAGCACTCAGCCAGTGCTATTAATACCTCGGTTCGTCGACAATCGGCTTGGTTTAGCGAAAAATGAGTTTCACCCTCACCCGAAAGACCGACTACGCACTGATCGCCATGGCGCGGCTTGCCCGCCGCGACGACCCTGACCAGCCGGTCAGTGCCCGGGCCATTGCCGACGAGTTCAACCTGCCGCTGCCGCTGCTGATGAACGTCATGAAGGACCTGCAGCGGGAGGGGCTGGTTGAATCACAGCGCGGCGCGGCCGGCGGGTATCGACTCGCCCGGTCGGCTGACCGGATCAGCCTCGCCGACGTCATCGGCGCGATCGAAGGCCCGGTCAACGTCGCCGTCTGCTGTGATGATGCGACCGAGCAGGAAGACGCGAACGACGACGCCTGCCTGGCGTGCCGGTTGACTGAACGCTGCCCCATGACCGGGACCATGCAGCAGTTCAACCAGGTGATCGCCGGCTTCCTCCAGGGCACGACCCTGACCGACGTGTTGACCCGCCGACTCAAGCTCAGCCTGCAGGTCGAGCGCGAGAATGAGCACCAGAGCACCGAACGCCTGCTGGAACTGACCACCAGCCGCACGTGATGAAAAGGCTTTAGACCATGACGACCGCAGATGTGCAGAAAATCGCCGAATCACGCCGCGAGTACACGGCCGGCTTTGTCACCGACATCGAGCAGGAGTTCGCTCCGCCCGGGTTGAACGAAGACATCATCCACTTCATCAGCGCCAAGAAGGACGAGCCCGGCTGGATGACCGACTGGCGGCTGAAGGCTTATCGCCACTGGCAGACGATGACCCATCCGACCTGGCCGTTCTTTCCGTACGGCTATGAGAAGCCCGATTACCAGGCGATCAGCTACTACGCCGCACCCAAGGCTCGGCCCGAGAGCCTGGACGAAATCGATCCGGCCATCCGCGAGACCTACGAGAAGCTCGGCATCCCGCTGGAAGAGCAGAAAGTGCTCGCCGGTGTTGAAGGCGCCGCCGGCAGTGTCGCCGAGGCCCGCAGCGGTGTGGCCGTCGACGCGGTGTTCGACTCGGTCTCCGTCTCCACGACGTTCAAGGAGGAATTGGCCAAGGCCGGCGTGATCTTCTGCTCGATCAGTGAAGCGGTCCGGGAGCATCCGGAACTGGTCAAACAGTACCTCGGTTCGGTCGTGCCGTATTCGGACAACTTCTTCGCCACGCTCAACAGCGCCGTGTTCAGTGACGGCTCGTTCGTCTACGTGCCCAAGGGGGTCCGTTGCCCGATGGAGTTGAGCACGTACTTCCGCATCAACGCCGCCAACACCGGCCAGTTCGAGCGGACGCTCATCGTCGCTGACGAAGGCGCGTCG
>CAYYPN010000168.1:0-6767 GCA_964473545.1 uncultured Planctomycetaceae bacterium | reverse complement strand
GCCGACGTGTATTCGTGGCAGCTCAATGAGAACCAGCAGGCGGGAGGCTGAACGTCGATGGCGCGTCGTGCCTTCACCTTGATGGAAATGATGCTGGTGCTGCTGCTGCTGGCGCTGCTGGCCGGCTCGGTCGTCTGGTCGCTCACCGGCCAGGTCCAGCGGACCCGTCGAGCCGACGCGATCAATCGACTGGCCCATGCCGATGCGATGACCCGGGTAGCGGCTCAGCGTGTCGGCCCTTGTGTGTTGCGGATCGACCTGGATGAACAGACTTTCAGGCGGGTTCACGATTCGGGTGGGCGCGAACATGTCGCCCACCGCGCTGCCGTGCCCGAGGGTTACCGCGTGGATCGTGTGGTGGTCGGCCCCGGCGAACGGCGCGCCGGCACGTTGCCCCGCGGCGATACGGCCTTCCAACGCACGTCCGGCATGGTGGAGGTCGCTTACGCCAGCAGCGGTCGAAGCGGGTCATACGCGCTTCACCTCACCGCCACGCAGCGCGACGACGCCATCTGGTTGGTGTTCGCCGGCCTGACCGGACATATGACTGCGATTGAACATGACAATGAAGTGGACAATCTGTTCGCCCTGCTCGCGCAGGGCCGGGCTGACGCTGATTGAAGTTATCGCCGCGATTGCGATTCTCGGTACGGTCCTCGTGGCCCTGGTGATAGCCAAGTCGCGTCATACCCGCCAGACCGTTCGTGCCGAGCGGGCCCGGGTGGCCGTCCGCGCCGCCGACGAACTGATCGCCAACTGGTGGATGGATGACCAGCAGGTGCCGATCGGCAAGCAAGGTCGGTTTGAGGACACACCCTCGATTCGTTGGCGGACCCGCCTGGTCTCGAATCAGTCTGTCAACCAACTCGATGCGCGGGTGGTGCGCGTCGAGATCCTTCACACCGATGAAAGGTTTGAGCCGACGACCAGCGTACTGTTCAACGTGGACCTGGTCCTGCCCGAACCGGAGAAGGAGCCGGTTTCTGTGGAAGTGAACGGGGAGCGACCATGACGTCGAAATGCGGCTTCACCCTGCTCGAACTTCTCCTGGCCACGGTGCTGGTCACGTTGCTCATGATGGGCGTGCTGGGTGTGGTGGTGCGTGTCGCAGGACCCATTGCGGACACGAACGCCGCCGGTCGGAACGATCCGAACACCATCCCGCAGGGAACGGTCAGCGCATGGGTGAGCCTGCTTCGCGAGGACCTGGCCCATGCCCGGGGCGTCAGCGTCAGTGACGACGGCGTGATCGCCCTGGCCGGTCATCTGGCCCTGGACAGGCAAGGACGTGAACAGACCCATCGGCCGGCGCTGGTGATCTATCAACTCGAGGACATCGGCGATCAGTCGTGGCTCGTACGCAAACAAATGCTCCTGGATGTGTTGAGCACCGAAGCCATTCAGCGTGATCTGGTCTGTTCCGGTGTCCAGCGGTTCACGTTGCTGCGACGGGACGTGAAGGACGAACAATGGGTCGCCGCTTCCGGGCGATCGGATGACGAATGGCTGGATGAGTTGTTGTCGCGCGCGGTTGGTCAGAGTTTGTCCGCGGAAGATGCTACGCAGGAGCAGGCGGAGGGGGAGGCTGCGTCGGACAAGGAGATCCGAACCGCCGGGTCCACGACGGCGGGCGCCGGTTCGACTTCGGCCGGTCAGGCTGGAACCAAACGCGACAGCGTTCGCTATCGTTGGGCATACGTCAAAACCAGCAGCAACGGGCGGTACGAATGGCAAGTCGTGGATTTGTATGACGCCGAGACGGTATCTCAGCAACTCGAGTGGCTGACGAAAGACAAAGCGAAGGCCGCGCGGCAGGGCAAGTTCCAGCGCGCCGTGGAACTCAACAGTTATGCCGAATCTCTACGCATGAGATTGGAGTCAGCTCAGGAGCAATTGAAAGCGCTCCCCGCCTCGGCCGAGGACGCCGGGGAAGGGGACGATGCTTCGGAGGCTGCGGGAAGCGGCGACGTCGAGGTCGCTGCTTCACGGAAACCTTTCGATGATCAACGCGATCAATCGGGACCTCGTTCACGTCCCACGGCATGGCGGCTGAACGTCTGGTTGAGTCCCGAAACCCGGACCCCGTCCACCGCGATGGACCGGTCGCCCGAGATCGAGCGTTTGATCACGATTCGGGAAGGGGGCGGCGCCGGATGAATGATCTTGCCACCGAACGGCAGGGATTCGCCCTGGTGATGGTGCTGGTGCTGGTCCTTGTGGCCGGCGTCGCGCTGACGGTCGTGGTCCGCCGCAGCACGGTCGCTGCGGTCGAAGCGCGCACCGAGGTCGAACAACTTCAGCGCCGTTGGGCGATAACCAGTTGTCACGCGGCGTTCTACGGGAAGATCGAACAGATACTCGACAACGCGGAATGGGGCCGGACCAAGTCCACTCCGGAAAGAGCCCCGGAGGATTACCAGCGCGATCCGAGGTCCGCCCATCGAGTCAATTGCCGCTTGGCCGGGGTGGCGTATGATCTGGTTTTTACCGATGAGCAGGCGGGGATCAATGTGAATCGACTGCTGACCGACACCTCACGCGGGCAGGCGGAACTGGCCATTCGGCGACTGGTGGCCGACGCACCGTCGCAGGATGCGCATGACCGGGCGGTGGTGCGTTTGCGGCCGCTGATGTTCGGCGATGACCTGCACGACGAACGCATGCCCCCGGTGGGTTCATTCGGCCAGATTTTCGAGAAGGTTTCACCCCGGGTCCTGGTCGGCGTCGAAGGCCGCACTGCCCTGGGCCAACTGCTGACCTGCTGGGGAGATGATCGTTTGAACATTCGGCGTGCGCCCGATGATGTGGTTCACGCCTTGTGTGATCAACCGCTGGGCCGGGGGCTGGTGATGCAGCTTCTGGCGATCCGTGACGACAACCCCTATCGGTCCCTGGACGCCATGATGGCTCGCCTTGGCGGTGTGAATGATACGGAAAGAAACCGGATTACGAACTACCTGACCGATCAATCGTCTACGCACGGTCTGTGGGTCATCGCCCACGGCACGCAGCGAACATGGTATACCTTCGCGGTGGAAATCGGCTCCAGCGGCGCCACCGGCGCCAACGTCCGCTATCGCCACGAATTTGCCTGGTAAACGCCCATGAACATCCGCCAACGCAAACGCCTGTTGAGCCTGTCCGCCGTGGCCATGGGTTGCGCCGCGTGTGCCACGGTGGTGTTGGGACTGGTGTTGCCGATGCACGTCGAGGCGGAGGTCGACGCTCCGCCGGCCGCGGCCGACCCTCGCCTTGGCACGGGCGATGCCAACGCGGCCTCAAAATCACCGGCCACCGAGACCACCCGACCGTCCCGGTCCACCTTGAAGCAACTGTGCAGCATGGATCTGCACCGGCCGTTGTATGACCCGCTTCCACCGCCGGAACCCAAGCCGCAGAAAACCGAGGCCCCGCCGTCCAGCCCCCTGAAGGCTCGGCTGGTCGGGATCGCCATCGAGCATGAACGATCGATGGCTTTGTTTCAGATGCCCGACGGCTCCATCGAAGTCTGTGGTGCGGGTGAAAGCTTCGAGCAGGACGGCCGACCGGTCAAGGTGACGCATATCGCCATGAATGCCGTCAACATCGAATACGCGAACAAAACCCATCAGTTACAGATGCCCACGAAGCCGGAGCGGCGTTGATGAGCAAGCAGTTTGTCGTGTTCATTACTGCGGATGTCTGGCGTCTTGGCGTGGCCCAGGAAGGCCGGGTTGAAGTGCGCGGTCTCGACGTCGATGCGTCGACTTCGATGGCGGATCGGATCGCAACCGTGCGGGCCAACCTCGACGAATGGGGCTATGCCGACCAGGCGATCGCACTGGCGCTCGATTCGTCCTGGTGTCTGTCGGCATCCATCGCCACGGATGAACTGGAGCGCGGCGCGCGTCGCCAGGCGATGGCGTATCGCCTGGAAGAACACCTGCCGATCAGCGCCGAGGATTTCGTGGCCGACTACGTCGAAAGCGACGGCGAGGCCCTGGGTGTGTGTTGTGAAACCGGACCGCTGCGCGAGGTCATCGAGGGGTTCGAGGCCGCGGGCATCTCGGTCCGGCACGCCATGCCCACCGCACTCCTTGCCGCCGCCGAGGCGATCGGGCACACGAACCAGGCCGCCGACCTCGTGCTGCTGGCTGAACCCGCCGCACAGGTCGCCACCACTGCCGAGCGGATGGATGCGGATGACCGGCAACGGACGCATACGGCAACCCGGTATGATCTGCTTGAGTTCCGCAAAGCCGTCCCCCAGCGCTGGTGGTGGCTGGCGGATGACGAATCGGCCGTCGGCGATCGCCTGGCCGCGTTCGCCGGGTCCCGGGACGCGCCGGCACATCTGATCGTGCTCGGCGAGCCGTCGCCACAACTCAACACCACCCTGGACCAGCAGGCGGACATCGAGCCGCCGACTCGCCTGGAGATGGAACTGTACGAAGCCGCGACGCACCGGGCTGCGGGAGTGCTGGCCGAGCAGACCGAGCCCTGGATTGATTTGCGTACCGGTTCCCTGGCGGCGCCGGATCGGTTTGAAGTCTACCGCAAGCCGGCAACGGCGCTGCTGGTTGCTACGGTGGCGTTGCTCATCGCCTTGATCGGCGTGACGCAGTGGCGTGCCCATGTCTACGATCAAAGGGTCGCCGCCTATCGTGCCGACCAGCGTGTGGTCTTCGAGCAGGCCGTCGACGCCAAGCCGCCCAGCGACAATCTGATCACGATGCGGTTGCGCAGCGAACGTCGCAGCTACGCCGCCCTCGCCGGTCAACATGCCGAGGACGGCGACGAGTCGTTCACGCTGCCGGAGTCGGCGCTGTTGCACCTGGCGCGTGTGTTGGAGGCGATGCCGGAGGGTCTGCGCTGGCGTATCCTTGAGTTGAGTATTGAGCCGGCGTTGATCCGAGTCGATGGCCAGGCCCGCAGCCACATCGAGGCGGAAAAGATCGCCACCGCGTTGCGTCAGGCCGGTCATTACCAGGTCGAACCGCCGCGCACCCAGACCCTCCGTGAGAAGGGCGTCAGCTTCGTCTTTACCGCGACCCCGCCCGACGACGAGGAGAGGGGGGGGCGCTCATGAGCCGGCAACGACGACAAGCCTGGCTGGTGGGTTTGATGTGCGTGTTGTTGGTCGCCGCGGCGGCGTGGAGCGTCAGCGACCTGTTCACCCAGCGCTCTGCGGCGCGTCAGGCGCGGGCGGAGCTGGCAGAGTGCCAGCGACTGGCGAAAGAGATCGATTTACTGCGGGCCCAACCGGCGGTCGCCTCGGACGAAGCGATGGGCATTCAGCAACTCGGCGACCACATCGCGGCGGCGCTGAAGGCCGCCGAACTGGACAACTCGGTCATCGAGGGCATGTTCCCGCAATCCGAGCAACCGATCGGCCAGACCCCCTACGTGCAGAAGCCCACGTCGCTGGTGCTGCGCTCAGTGCCGCTGTCGAAATTGGCGGTGTTTTTGTATGATCTGACCGATGGCACAGGGCTGCATGTGCGTGACCTGCGCCTCCGCATGCCTCACGGCAACCAGTCGGCCAATGTCTGGAACGCCGACGTCACGTTGACGTACCTGATCTACGCTCCGACCAACAGCGGACGCCCCGGATGACGAGTTTTATCTCCACCACAACATGGTTGACGCTCGCGGTGACGATGGCCTTGTGTGTGGCGGTTGTCGGCTGCAACCAGCGCAAGATTCAGACCCATTCCGGTCCTTACCGCACCGTCGCCGCCCAGCCCCTGCGCGATACCGATCGGGCCCGCACGCTCCACAAGCAGGGCCTGAAGCACCTGGAAAAAGGCGAGTTGGATGAGGCGGCCAAGGACCTGCAGCGCGCCCTTGAGGCCGATGTCGAATACGGTCCCGCCCACAACAGCCTCGGTCGCGTCTATTTTCAGCAGGGGCGCTACTACGAAGCGGCCTGGGAATTCGAGTACGCCCGCAAAGCCCTGCCGCGCGAACCTGAACCCCTGAACAATCTCGGCCTGGTCCAGGAACGCGACGCCCAGTACGACCAGGCCATCGATTATTACCGCCAGGCCGCCGCGCTCGATCAGAACAACATCAACTACCCGGCCAACCTGGCCCGGGCCTTGATCCGGCGGGGCGATCGCACCGACGAGGTTCGTGTCCTGCTGCAGCGCATTCTCGACGAAGACACCCGGCCCGAGTGGCTGGTTTGGGCCAAGGGGTGGGCCACCCGCCTGGGGCCCCCGGACTGATCCACCGCCGACGGGCCGGGCCGGCAAGCCCGGCGTTGACCCTCGCCTCAACACACGTTACCAATAGCCAACATTGCGGGAGCGACGATGGCACGAATCCGACGACAAAACGATGAGGACACCGAGACGTCGATCGACATCTCTCCGTTGATTGACTGTGTGTTCATTCTGCTGATCTTTTTCATCGTCACGACGACATTCATCGACGAATGGGGCGTGGCGGTGGACAAGCCCTCGGCCGCGCCCGCCCAGGCTCAACAGGAAGAAGACGACAAACCGAAGGTCGTGATCGAACTGTTCAACTCCGGCGAAGTCCGTTTTAACGGTCAACCCGCTCAGATCGGCGCGCTACGCGATTTCGTCAAACAGGAAATCGGCGCCCACGATGACATCCCCGCCATGGTCAAGGCCCAACGTGACGTGTCGGCTGGCATGACCGTCCAGGCGATGGACGAGGCGAAAATGGGCGGCGCCCAGCGCATCATGATCATGTCGACCAATTAATGGCTCTTCGGGATTTTCCGTGGGTTCGGGGGATGGTAAAACGGTGCGCTAAGG
>CAYYPN010000167.1:282-6789 GCA_964473545.1 uncultured Planctomycetaceae bacterium | reverse complement strand
ATGTGATCACCTTCACCGGCGGCATCGGCCAGAACAGCGCCATCGTCCGCGCCGGGGCGCTGGAAAACATGGACTACGCCGGCATCGCCATCGACGAGCCGACCAACGACCGGGTCGAGGGCGACGCCGAAGTGCGCATCGACGGCCCCGGATCGAAGGTCCGCGTCTGGGTGTTGCCCACCAACGAAGAACTCATCGTCGCCCGACAGGCCCGCGATGTATTGACCAGCAAGTAACACAGGAGTGTCACCATGGCACAGCAGGCGATCGGAATGATCGAAACCAAGGGACTCGTGGCGGCGATCGAAGGCGCCGACGCGGCGATGAAAGCCGCCAACGTCACCTACGCCGGACAGGCGAAGGTCGGCAGCGGACTGGTCAGCGTGACCTTCACCGGCGACGTCGCCGCGGTCAAGGCGGCGATCGACGCCGGCGCCGAAGCCGCCGGCAGAGTCGGACAGGTCGTCAGCGTCAACGTCATCGCCCGCCCCCATGAAGACGTCGCGAAAATATGAACGGTGAGCCAATAGCCAAATGCGAATAGCGAATAGGTGAGCGTGACTCACACCAGGCGCCGCGGTCCTGTTCGTAATTCGCTCGTCGCTATTCGCTCGCTCCGAAGGAGCGCAACATGCTACTCGGACGTGTGCAAGGACATGTCGTCTCGTCGACGAAAGACCCGGCCATGAGCGGGTGCAAGCTGCTGCTCGTCGAGCCGATCAAGGTCGACTACGAGCAGGCCGCCGCGGCGCACCTGACCGGCCGCGCCATCGTCGCGGTCGATCGCATCGGCGCCGGCGAAGGCCAGATCGTCCTGCTCGTGCAGGGCTCGTCCGCCCGCATGGTCGAAGGCTGCAACAAGATGCCCGTCGATGCCGTGGTCGTCGGCCTCGTCGATGAAGCCTACGCCCAAACCCACAAGCTCGACCTGAACACGCTCGATCGCTGAGCCCTTTTCCATGGACCAGGCCACACTCATCCAGAACGTCGTGCAGGAAGTCATGCGCCAGCTCGGCGATACGCGTCCGACGACATCCAACGCGCCGGCCGCGGGAACTTATGGCGTGTTCGATCACGTCGACCAGGCCGTCGATGCCGCGTCCGACGCGCAACGTCGCCTTGCCGCCGGCGGGCTCGACCTGCGCGATCGCATCGTCCAGCTCATTAAACGCCTCGCCGTCGAACATAAGAACGACTGGGCCCGCCTCGAGTTCGAAGAGACCAAAGTCGGCCGACTCGATCATAAGATCACCAAGCTCGAAATTCTCGATCGCGTGCCGGGCGTCGAGTTCCTGCGCAACGCTGTCAAAGCCCACAGCGGCAACGACGGGATCAGCCTCGACGAACTGGCGCCATGGGGTGTAATCGGCGCAATCACGCCGGTCACCCATTCCGTGCCGACGCTCACCGCCAACGCGATCAACATGATCGCCGCCGGCAACGCCCTGGTCGTCAACGCCCATCCCTCGGCCGCTCGATGCGCCGCCACGGCCGTCGAAGCCTGCAACCGCGCCATCGCCGCCGCGTGTGGCATCGAAAACCTGATCTGCATCATCGACCCGCCCACGCTTCGCAGTGCCGAGGAAATCTTCCGACACGATCGCATCCCGCTGCTCGTCGCCACCGGCGGCCCGGCGGTGGCCCGCGCAGCCATGAAGCAACCCAAACGCGCTATCGTCGCCGGGCCCGGCAATCCCCCCGTGGTCGTCGACGAAACCGCCGACCTCGACCGGGCCGCGCGCAGCATCATCGAAGGCGGCGGGTTCGACAACAACCTTCTGTGCATCGGCGAAAAGGAAGTCTTCGTCGTCGACCGCGTGTTCGATCGCATGATGACCGCCATGGAGCGCGCCGGGGCCGTGCGGCTGAACACGCAACAGATCGAACGCCTCACCACCGCGGCGTTCGACATTTCCGGCGGCAGTCACCACCCGCACGTCCGCAAGGAGCTGGTCGGCAAGGACACGACCGTTCTCGCCGAGGCGGCGGGCCTGCAACTCGGCAGCCGCGTCGACCTTTTATTCGGTGAAACCGCCGAATCCAGCCTGTTTGTGTCCGAAGAACAGATGATGCCGTTCGTCCCGTTCGTGCGCGTGCCGAACGTCGACCGCGCGATCGAACTGGCCATCAGGCACGAGCACGGCTTCGGCCACACCGCCGTCATCCACTCGAACAACCTCGACACCATCACCCGCATGGGCCGGGCGATGAACACCACGCTGTTCGTGGTCAACGGCCCGTCGACCGCGGGCCTGGGACTCGGCGGCGAAGGTTACCTCAGCTACTCCATCGCCACGCCTACCGGCGAAGGCGTCACGACCCCCTTGACGTTCACCCGCTTCCGCCGCGCGTCCGTCGCCGGCGCGCTGCGCATAATCTGACGGAGATCCCATGCTCCTTGCACGCATCCAGGGCCAGGCCACTTCGACCCGCCGGCATCACACCATCGCCGGCCGGCGGTTGCTGGTCGGCCAGGCCCTCGATGCGGCCCTCCAGCCCTACGGCGATCCGCAACTGACCCTCGACCAGCACGGCGCAGGCGTCGGTGACATCGTCATCGTCACCTCCGACGGCAAGGGCCTGCGCGACATGATCGGACACGACAACAGTCCCGCACGATGGTTCACCATCGGCATCGTCGACGCCGCCCGATGCGGCAAGGCGACCTACGACGCATGACAACGATCGACGAACAACTCGTCCAACGCATCGCCGCCCAGGTGATTCAGCAATTGGCTGACCGCCGGGACGACCCGGCGCGTGCCGAAATCCACCCGGCCATCGGCACTTGCACCGGTGATTATCGACAGTTTACCGATCGGCCCGATCTGACGAATCCTTCGGAATCGCCCATGTTTGAGGGATTCGTCACCGCGCGCCGGTTAATCGACAGCGCCGCACAGACGATCCGCCTGGCGCCCGGGGCGAAGCTGACGCCGCTGGCGGTTGACCTGGTGCGCGAACGCAAGCTGACCGTGGAACGGGTTGGCGAGCAGGTCCGAACACAAGCCCACACCACGCAAGCCACGGGCACCTTCCACTGGTGGATCGATGGTCATTGTGACGCGGTGCGCCAACTCGCCGCCGCCCAGCGCGACCGACTGGCGCCCTTGACGCCGCTCGGCCAAGCCTCGGCCATCGCCACCATCATCAAACGCCTGGCGACATCGATGCGCGACGGTCGCGCGGCCGGCGGGATCCTCTTCGTTCAGTCGGCGGCGCGGGCTGCATGCTTTGCCAACCGTTGCCCGTCGCTTCGCGCGGTCGTCGGAACGTGTGGCGATGCCGTGCAGCAGGGCATCGATCAGCTTGAGGCCAACGTGTTGATCGTCGAGTACCCGCATCAGGGGCCGCAGGCCATGCGGGCGATGGTGCGGCAGTTCATCGACGCGCCCCGCCCGACGCCCCCGGACCCCGCCCTCGCGCAGCAGTTGCAGGAGCTGGCCACATGCGTCTAGCCCGCGTGATGGGTCACGTTGTGCTGCACCAGCGGCTGCCCGAACTGCCGACGGGGGCGCTGTTGCTGTGTGAAGCCTTCGATGCCCGGAATGTTCAGGACATCACCGTGGAACAGCGGCGCAGCAGGCCGATGGATGAGTCGCTGGTCGTGTTCGACGAGTTGGGCGCGGGTGTGGGCAGTGTCGTCGCCGTGGCTGACGGGCGTGAGGCGTCGATGCCGTGGTGGCCCGCGCATCGGCCCGTGGATTCGTATTGCGTGGCCATAATCGACACCGTGAACGTCAAAATCGATCTTATGAGTCGAAAACCCGAGGTAGTGTGATATGACCGGCAACACCTGGCAACTCAAGAAAGAACTGTGCGACATCGGCGAGCGCATCTGGCTCAAGGGCTTCTGCGCCGGCAACGAAGGCAACCATTCCGTTCGGATCAGCGAGGATCGCATCCTCATCACCCCGTCCGGCGTGTCCAAGGGCATGCTCAAGCCGGAGATGATCCTGACCTGTGATATGGACGGCAACGTCGTCGATCGCAACAGCAAGTGGAAGCCATCGTCCGAGCGCAAAGTGCATAACGCGATCTACAGGCATCGGCCGGACGTGAAGGCGGTGATTCATTCGCACCCGCCGCATGCGACGGCGTTCTGCGTGGCGAACATCCCCCTGCCCGAGGGAATCCATCCCGAAGCCGAGGTGTTTCTGGGGCGCGTGCCGATCGCCGCCTACGCCACACCGAGCACCGACGACCTGCCGGCGAGCATCATCCCCCTGATCGGGCCGGAGACGAACACGGTCCTGATGGGCAACCACGGCAGCGTCAGCTTCGACCGCGATCTGACCGGGGCGTATTACAAACTGGAGATTCTCGATGCCTACTGCCGCATCCTCCTCCTGAGCAAGCAGGTCGGGACGATCAACACGCTCAATCCCCAGCAGATGACGGAGTTGCTCGAGGTCAAGGCGAGGTTCGGGCTGAACGATCCGCGCGCGTCGTGCGCTTCGGAAGGATGTGTCGGCGGGACGCAGAATCAACCGTTCCTTGCCGGTTTTGACGTCCGTCCCGCCGGCGCTGCCTGCGCCACCAACGGCGGCCCGGTCCAGCAGGGGACCGATGCGCGGCAGGACGACGGCCCGGACGGTGACGCGGCGTTCGAGAAGATGGTGCAACGGATCACCGACCAGATCATGTCCGGCGCCGGACAGAGCAACTGAATCAACGACGAAGAGGTTTGTGCGATGAAGGTGAGCATCATCGGCGGTGGCGGACGAGTCGGATCGAATGCCGCATACGCCCTGCAGTGCGCGGGGATCGTGCGTGAGTTGTTGCTGGTCGACGCCAACACGGAACTGGCCGAGGGGGAGGCGTTGGATCTGCTGCATGGGGCGTCGCTCGCCGCGGACCAGGTGATTGCCGCCGGGCCGATCGCCGCCGCGGCGGACAGCGACATCGTCTGCATCACCGCCGGCTCGCGCCGCAAACCCGACGAATCGCGCCTGGACCTGATTAATCGAAACGTGTCGATTTTCAAGAGCATCCTCGATGAGCTGAAAACGACCGGATTGAAAAAAGATGCGATTATCTTTGTGGTGTCGAACCCGGTCGATGTGTTGACGCGGCTGGCGCTGGAGCATCTGCAATGGGAGCCGGCCCGGGTGATCGGGTTGGGGACGGTGCTGGATACGGCCCGATTCCGGTCGATGATCGCCGCGGCGAAGGGTTGGCCGGCCACGCAGGTCAAGGCGCTGATCCTCGGCGAGCACGGGGACACGATGATGCCCATCTGGTCGAGCGCGACGATGGGCGGCTTATGCCTGGCGAAGCTGTTGACGGTGAACGAGCGGAACGAACTGTTCACGCGAACCCAAGGTTCCGGCGCCGAGGTGATCCGGGGCAAGGGCGGCGCCGGTTACGCGGTGGGTTTATCGATCGCCGAGGTGATTCATTCGATCGCCCTGGATCGGCGGCAGGTGTTGCCGGTGAGCACGCGCATGAACGGGCAATACGGGTTGCGCAACGTCTGCCTGAGTCTGCCGACGGTGGTGGGGCGTGCCGGGGTGGTTGATTACGTGACGCCGGAGCTTTGGCCGAAGGAACAGCAGGGCCTGCAGGCGTCGATGCGGGCACTGGAGGAGACGTGGCGGAAGCTGGGATGAGCGCTGAGGTGTTGAGTCACGCATGCTGATTTTTGAACGGCACAATCGACTGCTTGAGATTCTCCGCGAGCGGCGGGCGGCGGATCTGGATGCGCTGGCGTCGTCGCTGGACGTGTCGGTGTCGACGGTGCGGCGGGACCTGGAAGCGCTGGAAGACCAGGGCGTGGTCGAGCGGACGCATGGCGGGGCGGTCTACCGCGGTGAGCATCGACTGGTCATGGATGAACGCATGCGCCAGCACGTCGACGCCAAGCGGGCAATCGGTCGCGCCGCGGCGCGGCTGGTCGAGCCCAACATGACGGTGATCCTCGATGGCGGGTCGACCGTGTTTTATGCCGCTCAACAGATCAGCGTCCGGCCGATCCAGGTGGTGACGACGTCGCTGCACGTGGCGAACGTGTTCGCGGACGACGAGCAGGTGGAGTTGATGGTGGTGGGGGGGTACCTGTATCCGCGGCACGGGGTGACGGTCGGGCCGATCGCCACGCGGTGTTTGTCGGAGTTGCACGGCGACCTGCTGTTGTTCAGCCTGGCGGGGATTTACGACGGGGCGGCCTACAACCAGAACATGGCGATGGCGGAGGTCGAGCAGGTGATGCTGCGGCAGGCGGCGCGTTCGGTGTTACTGATGGACACGAGCAAGTTCGGCCGCAAGAGTCTGGCGCGGGTGTGCGGGCTGGATGAGGTGGACACGATCCTGACCGACCGCGCGATCGACGCGCGATGGCGTGAAGCGGCGGGCGAGCGGCTGGTCGTGGCAAGGTGAGCACACAGGCGGCCCGTTGAAGCGGCCGCGCCGCGTGGGCGTGGTGGCCGGTACAATGCCGGGCTATGAGCGAGAACCACCTGACGATCGGATTGCTGCAGCATGCGTGCACGGCGGACGTGGAGGCCA
>CAYYPN010000167.1:0-272 GCA_964473545.1 uncultured Planctomycetaceae bacterium | reverse complement strand
CGGGGGGCGCGACTGCTGGTGACGCAGGAGTTGTTCGCGGGTTTGTACTTTCCGCAGATCGAGGATGAAGCGGGATTCAAGCTCGCCGAGCCGATACCGGGGCCGACGAGCGAACGGCTGGCGGCGCTGGCCCGCGAGTTGAAGGTGTTCATCAGCGTGTCGTTGTTCGAGCGGCGCGCCCCCGGCGTGTTTCACAATACTTCGATCCTGCTCGACCCCCGCGGCGCGATTGTCGGGCGGTATCGCAAGATGCACATTCCGGACGACCCGGG
>CAYYPN010000166.1:0-6800 GCA_964473545.1 uncultured Planctomycetaceae bacterium | reverse complement strand
GCATATTGCTGTCTGGGTGTCAAGTAGCCGGGTACCGAGTCTTCGCGTGATCGGCTATCTGTTCGAGGAGGATGCCGATCCCAATCTGACCAACAAGGCGGGGTGGACGCCGGTGATGGTCGCGTCGGCGATGCCGTATCTTGATCCCTTGCGAGCGCTGTTACGGCACGGCGGCAGGGCAGACTTTGTCGGCAAGAGCGGCTGGACGCCCGTAACCATCACCATCGCCTCCGCAGAGACCCAATGGTGGGCGGGCTGGCTGAAGGGCGGTGAAGTGACAGGCATTCCGCGACCGGATTTGCATGATGGCGACGCGAGGATGATGGGCGGCATGATTGCCGCGGACAACCAGCATTACTCGCCCAAGGTATGGTTGCTGCTGATGTATGGAGCCGATGTTTCCGCTGGCAAGGGGCCGAAACACGACGGAACCATCTACGATACGCAAGAACTACTGATCGGACGGGCTGACGCCGAAGGCAATAGGACACGGCAACTTTTGAAATGGCATCGGGAGAACCCGATACCGATCGAGAAATCCGAGGGCGAACACTGAGATGCGACGCTCCGCCACATGCAGCAGCTTCCTCCGTATGCCAACGCTGTCGGCATCAAGGAGACCATTCATGAACTCGCTCAGCAGATCAACGAACGACCTGGTGTTCGACACGAATGCCGTCATAGCTTCGGCGATTCGGTCGGCTCCCGCCATCATGACCTCCACGATCAAACCTGAGCAGGGGAAGTAAGCATGCCGAGGTGTTGGGTCGTGTTAATGATTGCATTGACTCCGCTACTCGGCGGGGCTGCCGCATTCGGACAACCGCCGCGCACGGCGGTGCTGCTCAGTGAAACGCTCAAGGGCAAGCCGTACGGCGATCTGCTGAGTGCCGAACTGAGCCGGCGGGGCGTGCCTCTCGTCGAGCGTACGGACCTGGACGAGATCACCGATGAACAGCAACGGTCCGCGTTCGGCGATGATCCAGTCGATTCACGAGTCAAGATTGGCCGCTTGGTCGGTGCGCAGTGCCTAGCTCTGCTGGACCACCTGCCGGCAGACAACGATCAGGCGGATGCGGTGCGCCTGCAGATCATCGATGTCGCAACCGGTCTGCGGTTAGGAACTGAGGTGATTCCGGTCGATTCGCCGGATGAGGCCGAGGCATCCGGCCGATTGCTCGCCAAGGCCGCACTCAACGTGTGGGGGCGTTTTCCAGACGGTATCGAGTCGGTCGTCGCGGTGACGCCGTGGCTGTCGGAGAACCTGACCCGTGAATACGACGCCATGCAAACAGCACTGGCGCAACTGCTCGCGACCGAACTGCAGCAACAGAAGGGCTTGGCTGTCGTGGAGATCGCCGAGGCGCGGCGTGTCGCACGGGAGCGCAGGATCGGCGGTGTGGAAACGACCGCGCTTCCGGCACCGTGGGTGATCGAAGGACGTTTCGAGCTTCAGCCGATCCAACCCGACGAATCGCGCAAGATGAATCTATCGGCCACGCTACGTTCCCTGGGGTCGGATGATCAGCCGCGAACCTGGCGACAGAAAGACACCCCCGTCCAACAGGTGGGATCGACCGTGCAGCATGGTCTGGCATCTGCGGCGCTGCGGTTGATATCCAGCAAGCAGCGCGACCGGCCACCGGACCCGCAGAGCACCTTCAAGACGCTGGTTGAACGCGCGGATCGCTTTTCGATGGTCGGCATGTGGGCCGAGGCCGCCTCGTTGCGGGAGGCGGCCATTGTCGCCGCGCCGCGCCACGATCAGCTCATCGAACAGCGATTGGCCACGGTACGTGATTATGCCCGGCTGTTGAATGATGGACTGATGCGGGGCCTGCCTGAACCAACAAATGAGCGGGAACTTGAGGCATGGACAGCTGCGATTCGCCAGCGTCTGACTCTCTGGCGGCAGGCCATGTGGCACGTCGAGTTCATGATCATGAACCGCCGCATCGACGGTGCTGCGGCTTATGAAATCACGAAGGAGTTGCTTGCGCTACCCCGACGTGGCCGCACCATCCGGGATGGATCAGCCCAGGCATTGATCGCTGCGGACGAAGACCGGCGACGATTCATACTTGAGGTTCTACCCCGCGCCTTGGACCTGCCAGCGCCGCCGGGCAACGAACGGCATACAAACGTCGACATCCGCTTCGCAGCTCTGGCTCTGGACTCGGCCGTGGAGCCGTACTATGGCAGGTTGACCGCGACAGACCTGGACCTGTTCGCGACGCTATTGACCTCGAAACTGCCTGCGGATACGCCACCGGGGGGGCAGTTTGTGCGATACCGCCTGGGTGGCCCGCTCTATCGCCTGCCGGACGAACACTACCAAGGCTTCGACGGCGTGGACGTCCAAACCCCGGTCTCGGCCAAGCAGTGGGAAACCACTATGCGCCGTCTGGCCTCGCAGTCGAAAGTAGAGCGGCCTCACGCCTGGGCCGTAGGCGAGTATGCCCTCCTCGCGATGGAGCGGTGGCAGGTCGATCGCGATGACCCGGATCGCCGACAGGCACTCTATGAACGGACCCGCGAATTGGAGACAGAATGGCGTAACCTCATGGGACGCAACGCCACGAGCGACGCGCTGGCCTCGGGCATCAAAGAGTTGCGAGTACGACTTAAGCCGAGATCGCCTTCGACCACGCGCCCGACGACCAAACCGAAAGTCGAGCGGCCAGAGGCCACCATCGGCGACGGGCTAGAACCAATACACTTGCACATCGTGGATGAGAACGGCAGCCGTACCGGCGCTGGGTCAGATTGGTTCGACGTGCTACCGGTCGAAGGTAAGCCACAGGGCCTGCTGAACATATGGGTCGGCCGCAACGCAGTCTTCTACGAACGACGGTTGGGTGAGCTTGAAAAGGAACTGGAGTTTTCGCGGCATCACAGTGTGACCTCCGCCCGATGGGATGGCCAATACGTATGGATCGCCAATCCTTACGAGGGAGTCTATCTGCTGGACGCGGCGGGCGATCCTGTGGCGATGTTCGACAAGCAGGCCGGACTCCCAGAAGGAACATGGACGATTCTCGTCCAGCCCCTGGCCGAGGGCCTAGCCATTGCGGCCGGGACGAACCGCGAGGATCAACGCAGTTGGATAGCCCGATTGTGGCTGGACGAACAACGCCGGCCACGCGTCGAGGTGATCCATACGGCGATCAGGCAAAGCGGCTGGGAGAGTCGGGACGAGCAGCGGGCCGATCCGAACGCAACATGCCGGTACGCCTGGCTATGGCTGTGGGAGCGTGGCGAAGCAGGCCCGTATCTGATCGTCGGTCGAGAGAGCGCCTATTCGCCCCTCGTGGTCGATCTGGCCAAACATACCGTGACAACGATCGGTCAGCCGCCGCTGAGTCGGGGCGTGGTCAACCCCTTCTGGGGTTGGGATCAACACACATACTCATTCCATGCGGTGCCACGCGCCGACGGCATGGTGAGCGATCTGCTTCTCCAGGCGGGGGATTACGGCGTTGTGCTCTACAAGGTGGGTGATCAGTCGGTCGGACCGAACCTGACCTTCACAAGAATCGATCACTGGAGTTCACAAGATTCGGTGTTCATGGGCAATGTCAAAGACGGGCGCTTGATCGCCCAGCCCGATGGGTCGATGATCTTCGCCGGCTCGGGCGGCGGCGGTTGGGGGCGAATTCGTGTCAGTCGTGAGGGGACCGAGCTGCGCTTAATCGGCGAAGCGCTTTCGCCGGGACGTCTCGAGGGCTTTTTTCGCAGTTCGACAGCGCCGGCCACCGGTCACGGCATAGTCATCTGGGGCCTGTCCAGTCGCGACCGACATGAAGGCAGGGTGCTCCGCGTGAAGCTGCCGAAAGGGGGTCAATAGGTATGCCCTGGCTTAATCGGCGAGCAATTGGTCGAGACGGTCGCGACGGGCCCAAACTGGCAGCGTTGGTGATTGCTGCATCATGCTTGGTCGGCGGCATGTCCGTCGAGGCGGCGGAGCATGCCACGATCCGGGTCGCCTGTCGTGGCTGGGCCGACGCGTTTCATGCTGCTGCGCAGGTCTACCAGCAGGATCACGCCGATGTCGCGTTCCGCTTCGAGCGAGATCACCGCCACGTCACGGACTGGCTCGACGGATCGATCGATCTGTATGCCACGCATGGTTGGCTGCACCATACCATACGCGGCGCGACGGAGGAGCGGTTCAAGGCTATGGCCGACGGAATGGAGGTCGAGGTGATCGGCTACACACCGGTCATCGCCCTCGTGCATCCGGACAATCCCGTCGAAGCGGTCACCATCGATCAGCTCCGTCTGATAAGGCAGATGCCCCGCCGCGTATCGTGGCGCGAGTTAGGATGGGATCGCGACGGCTTCGCAACACGGTGGATTCACGGCGTGTTCGAGTCGGCCTGGGCCTTGTCGTACGACCCGGACGGGCAGGAGATTCATGTACCCAGAGGCAGCACGTATGACCCCAATCATCCGCCCAAAGTCGACGAGATTCTCGCTGAGAGCCGACTAATCGGCGCGCAGAAGAAGATGTCCTATCACCTGAATGAGGTGCTGGAAGCGGTGGCGGACGATCCGGATGCCATGGCGATCGTGACGGTCAGCGACGAAGCCCTGGCCAGCGGCTTGAAGATGCTCGCGGTTCGACCCAATGCCGACGCCGATCCGGTTGCGATGACGCCCGCCGCCGTGGCATCCGGCAAGTATCCGATGCGCCTGACCGCCCGGCTTTACGTGCATCCCGAGGCCAACGAGGCGACCAAGCAATTTGTCGCGTGGCTGAAATCCGATGCGGGCCAGGCCGTCCTCTCGCGGCATCAAGTGTACAACGTTGGCCATGCCCCCAAACTAGCCACCACCAAACCCCAAACCCCGACCGTCACACCGCGTGAACCATGGGTCGGCCCCATCGAAGGCGCGGCGGCGCTGCTGCCGACCAAGATGGTCAGTCCCTACTTCCTCATGGCCCGGCCGGAACACCAGGACGCCTATGAACAGGCGATCTTTGATGCGATCGCCGCCGACGGCCGGCTGGACCTGGTCGACCGCCAACGCCTCGATGAGCTGTTGCGCGAACGTGAACTGCAGGCCCTCAACCTCGATCGCGAGCGAGAGCCCGGCCCCATCGTCGCCGCCGATGTCTTCGTCCTGCCCACGATCATCACCCGTGATGATGCAGCCTATCTCCGCATCGTCGCCCTGCACGCGCCGACCGCCGCCGTGCTGGATGCACTGGACGTGCCGCTCGACCCGAAACAGCCCACGCGCTTTGAAAGACCGCTCGCTGCGATGGTTAAGGACTGGTGGCCGCGCGTCCTGACCGCCCTGCACGCCGCCCGCACCCACCCGCGCTGGCACATGTTCGGCATCACCGCCAACGGCATCCACCAGATCCCGCCGGCCCAGCGCGCTTACGAGCACCTGCGGTCGCACCTGCGATCGCAGCGCCAGGCCTTCTGTGTGGATGGCCCCGTGCTGACCGACACCCAGCGCGAGGTGCTGATGCGTTTGATGGGCCTGTCCAAGGATCGGGCCGGGGGCTTCACGCCGGTGTTCGACTACGTCGTCGAGGGCCGGCAGATCTCCGACAACCAGCTTCAACTGACCGTCAGCGACGCCAGCTTCGAGCCGATCGCCGAAACCGTGATCCGGGCCGATGCGTTGAACGATCGGTTGACCAGTGCATCGCGTTGGCTGGACGCCCGGATCGCGGCCCATCGCCGGCGACTGTCCGACGAGACGGTCGACGAGGCCGCTCGTCGCCGCGGCGCGAAACTGCAGAGCCGCATGGCCTGGAACGCGGCATCGGAACTGGGGTTTGCTTACATCGATCACGCCGACCGCCTGACTAAGCGTGTGCCGAACGAGAACACCACGCAGCAGGCCGTCAATTACGCCATCGCACGCGATCGCATGGAACGATTCGCTCGCCGTTCTTGGACCTATCGATTTGCGGTGAAGAAACTGGGCGGTTCAATCGATGCGCTGCCTCCCGTGCCCAAGTGGACCCGACCGCAGAAAAATCACGGCGTGATCGTTGCGCCCGATCCGTCATGGCTGACCGGAGCCAAGAGGACGGCCTTGATCGAACAATGGACGCAAGCCGCCCGGCAGTGGGCCGAAGAATACGCCGAGCAAGCGAAGATCGCCGAAGAATACAAGAAACAGGGACTGCCGCTGAGTACGGGATACAGCAGTCGGCTTTCTGGGCGGTTTGATGTCAGCGGGCTTTACCACCAATACTGGCAGCACGTCGAAAGGGCCGGCCAATTAGATCCGACGTGGGAAAAGGCGGCCTACAAGCTTTCATCGTTCGCATCGGACATCAGGGTGCCCGGCGACAGCACCCGTGCGTTCGACCAGATGCAAAAACGCCTCGCGGCTTCGCAGCGCTTCGTCGCAGATTTTCCCGATTCGAGCGAGCACGGTGACATCCTTTATTCCACGGCACGATGGACACTCAAGATGGCCTCGGATGTGTCCAGCACCTATCGCCAGTATCCGCCGACCGTCGATCGGGACCAACTCCAGCAGGACTTCTATCGTCGCGGGCTGGACTATTACATGCAGTATCTCATCGACTATGTCTATCCCAATCGTCAAAGCGGGACGTATTTTCCGGGTGAGGCGCGGTTTCAGCATTTCTCCCATTGCATCGCGTGGTTCAAGCGGTATCTGGACACCTGCGACCCGACTGAGAAAGAAGTTCAGCAGTTCATCTCCCGCTGGTCGAAGCAGTTCGATGCCGATGCGACCAAGGGTATCCACAGCGATTTTCTCCGTATGGTCGTGCTGGAGCGGGCGGGTAAGAATCACGAGGC
>CAYYPN010000165.1:0-6816 GCA_964473545.1 uncultured Planctomycetaceae bacterium | reverse complement strand
AGCAGGCTGTACACCTCGCGCGGCGACTCGCCGGGGCGGATCAGAAACCCCAGCGTGCGGGCCAGCGCTTCGTTGTCCTTGAGGATGTCGTAGGCCTGCTTCGCCGTGCCGGTGTCACATGCGGCAAGCTGGCGATACATGCGGCGATGGTACGCCGCCCGGATAAACGCATCGTGATCGTCCAGCGGCGCGTAGGCGGCCACGTAATCGAACAGGTCGTCCGCTTCTTGCCTGGCCGCGGCGAAGTCGCCGTTGGCGGCGCTGCCGTCGCGGATCGCCTGGAGGCGCTGGTGGACGACGCCGGCCTGTTCGCGGGCCTGGCGCGACCGGGCCATGTCGGCGCGGGCGGCGGCGATGTCGGCGGGATTGACCTGGGCCTGGCCTGCGGAAGCGATTAACATCCACAGCACCGCGGCCGCGGCCAGTGTCGTGCCCCACGTGTACCGTTTCATAACGTTCCCTCGGTTGCGGCCGGAAACCAGTGGCCAGTGGTCAGATGTCAGTGCCTTCAGCCTGCGCCGACGGTCAGGGGGACCGGCTGCGGGCGGACTTCGTAGGTCGGCTGGACCGCGATGTTCAGCGGGCGTCGACCCGCCGGCGGCAGGCCGTCCTCATCCACAATCCGCTGCAGCGTCATGATCCCTTCCATCAGCGTTTCCGGCCGCGGCGGGCAGCCCGGCACGTACACGTCGACCGGGATGAACTGGTCCACGCCCTGCACCACGGCATAGGTGTCGAACACCCCGCCGGTCGAAGCACACGCGCCCATGGAGATCACCCACTTCGGCTCGGTCATCTGCTGATAAATCCGCTGGAGGACGGGCATCATCTTGATGCTCACCCGCCCGGCACAGATCAGCAGGTCGCTCTGGCGGGGGCTGAAGCTCATGCGCTCCATGCCGAACCGCGACATGTCGTAGCGGCTGGAAGCGGTGGCCATCAGTTCGATGCCGCAGCAGGCGGTGGCAAACGGCATGGGCCACAGGCTCGACCGCCGCGACCAGTTGACGACCTTGCGGAGCTGGGTCGTGAGGATGTTGTCAGCGGTGAAATCGTAACCCATGTGCGGCAAACTCCAGCGGTTAACATCGCAATCCGTTGCGCGTGGCGGGCCATTATAGACGGACCGGCCCCATGCTCCAGTCGGGCGAAGTTTCCGGTTACCCGTTTCCAGTTGGAGAATCGCCAAGGTGTGGCGGCACAGGAATGGCAGAGAAACTGATCACTTTTTCAGGGTCGAGCATTGACACTCGGTCGCAAGGCGTTATATTACCGGAGTTCTTGATACGCATTCTCAACAATGTGACCCGCGGTCGCTCGCTGGGAGTTCTGACATGACCACGCTTGGCAAACTTCAGCCCCGTCAGTCCGGCCGCATCGTCGGGATTCAAAGTGACGGCGCGTTCGGCGCCGTGTCCGGCCGCCTGATGGCGATGGGTTTACTTCCAGGGGCGCTGGTGCGTGTCGTCGATGTCGCGCCCCTGGGCGATCCGATGCTGGTGCAACTGGACGGCTGCCGCATGTCGTTGCGGAAAGCGGAAGCCGAAGCGCTGAACGTCGAAACCGAATAACCCCCCGGAAGTTTCCCGCCGCATTCGAAACAGCGCGCAGGAGACGGTGCTTGCCACCATGGCCACGATCGATACCATCCCGACCGCCGCCGGCGGCGCGTCGTCCACTGGCGCAGTCGCGCTGGCGGGCAACCCGAACACCGGCAAGAGCACACTGTTCAATCGCCTGACCGGCATCCGCCAGCGCACGGGCAACTACCCCGGCGTCACGGTGGAAAAGCACGTGGGCAAGATGAACGTCGACGCGCAGGAGTTGACGCTGGTCGACCTGCCCGGCACGTACTCGCTGGCCGCGGCCAGCGCCGACGAACGCGTCGTCGTCGACGTGCTGTCCGGACACCTGATGGGCGTCGAGGCCGAATCAAAGGTCGCCCTGGCGGTGTGCGTGGTCGATGCGACGAACCTGATGCGGCATCTTTTCCTGGCGTCGCAGATCAGCGATACCGGTGTGCCGATCATCATCGCACTGAACATGATCGACGCGGCCCACGAGCAGGGGTTGGCGATCGATGCGAAACTGTTAAACGAACGGCTGGGTGTACCGGTCGTCCCGACCAGCGCGTCGAAGGGCCAGGGCATTGAAGAGCTGAAGCGGGCGATTGCCGAGGGCCTGCGGACCCAGCCGCGGATGAAGCCGATCACCTGGCCCGAGCCGGTCAACGAGGCGATGGCGTATCTGCGCCAGTCGCTGCCGCCGGAGGTGGGCGAGGGGCTGACCGACGCGGAAGTGCAGCGGATGCTCTTCGACACCGACTCGGCGGTGGCCGACCGGATCAAGTGGTCGCCGGCGCAGCGGGTGCATCACATCGACCACGCCCGGAAGATGCTTCGGGACAACCAGCTCGATGCGTGCGGCGTGGAGCCGACCGTGCGCTACGGACAACTGGCGCAGTGGATGGACGGCGTGCAGACGCGGCCGGCGGTCCGCAAGGCAACGGGCACCGAATCGATCGACAGCATTCTCACGCATCGCGTGGCGGGGCTGATCGTGTTCGTGGCGATGATGTTCGTGGTGTTCTGGTCGATCTACACGGCGGCGGGTCCGTTCATGGACGCGATCGACGTGGCGTTCGGGACGCTGGGCGAATGGGCCGGCGGGCTGCTCGCCGCAACGCCGATGCTGCAGTCGCTGGTGGTCGACGGGATCATCGCCGGCGTCGGGGGCGTGGTGATCTTCCTGCCGCAGATCCTGATTTTGTTCTTTTTCATCAGCCTGCTGGAAGACACCGGATACATGGCGCGGGCGGCGTACCTGATGGACAAGCTGTTCGCATGGAGCGGGTTGAACGGGCGCAGCTTCGTGCCGCTGCTGTCGAGTTATGCGTGTGCGATTCCCGGGATCATGGCCGCGCGCACGATCGAGAACCCCAAGGCGAGGCTGACGACGATCCTGATCGCGCCGCTGATGAGCTGCTCGGCGCGCTTGCCGGTGTACGTGCTGCTGATCGGTGCATTCATCGAACCGGTACACGGGGCGACGGTGGCGGCGGCGGCGCTGTTCGGGATGCACGCGCTGGGGTTCGTGCTGGCCGGGCCGATCGCGTTTGCCTTGAACAAGCTGTGGTTCGGCACGCATCGCACGCCGTTCATCATGGAGATGCCGCCCTACCGGGTGCCGGCGTTGCGTGACGTGGCGCTGCGGATGTGGGACCGGGGGCTGACGTTTCTCAAGACCGCGGGCACGGTGATTTTCGCCATGAGCGTGGTCATCTGGGCGTTGAGCTATTTCCCGCGGCCGGCGGACCTCGAGCAGCGGGTCGTTGCGGAGATGCAGGGCCAGCCCGACGTGACCGAGGCGGACATCGAACACGGGGTCGATGCGACGTACCTGGAGCAGAGTTACCTGGGTCGGTTCGGCAAGGCGATTCAGCCGGTGTTCGCGCCGGCGGGATTCGACTGGAAGATCACGGTGGGCGTGGTCAGTTCGTTCCCGGCGCGTGAGGTGATTATCTCGACGCTGGGGATCACCTACGCCCTGGGCGGCGACGTCAACGAGGAGGACGCGGGGCTGATCGAGACGATGCGGGCGAGCACCTGGCCGGACGGGTCGCCGGTGTTCACGGTTCCGGTGGCGATGGCGATCATGGTGTTCTTCGCGTTGTGCCTGCAATGCGGGGCGACGGTGGCGATCATCGCCCGGGAGAGCAGTTGGAAATGGGCGGTGTTCGCATTCGTGTACATGACCGTATTGGCGTGGGTCGGAGCGGTGGTGACGTACCAGGTCGGCACGGCGATCGGAGCGGCGGCATGATCGGCGAATGGGTGATCATCGGGCTGGCGGTGCTGGCGGCGTGCGGGTACCTGGGGCGCCGCTGGTGGCGGAAAGCCCGGGCTTTCAAGTCCTCGGCGAGCAAGAGCTGCTGCGGCGGGCAGTCCTCGTCTTCTTCCCGGGCCACCTCGGTCCGCCTGACGCTGGGCGGTCGAAACCTGCGTTAACATTGGGTTTGTTTGCTGGCGTCGGGCAGGTGGATACCGCACAATGGTTGGTGTGACGCTACAATGTCCGCCCTTGGCCGCAGCGGGCGATTTCGACGTAGCCTTTGCCGCCGCGGCGTGCCGCTTGCGACCCAGGCGAGAGCATCGATCAATGACTGACGGTGAATACAAACCTGATGTGGATCCGGAGAACGCCGCCGCCCTGGAGAAGGAGATCGCCGACGCGCTGGGCGACATGTCCGTCATGGACATGGTCGAGCGCGCCGATCCGACCGCCGGGCCCGACCCGGCCGTGCATGCCGGCGATCACGCGATGGCCACGGGAACGATTGTCGCCATTCACGACGACGACGTGTTCGTCGAGTTGGGCGGCAAGAGCCAGGGCATCGTCCCGCTCTCGCAATTCGAAACAGCGCCCGAACTCGGGGCGGAGATGCAGTTCGTCGTCGAAGGCGTGCTCGGTGACGAAGGCCTGATCAAACTCAGCCGCCAGGGCGCGGTCGAGAAGGCGACGTGGCAGACCCTGCAGCGCGGCATGGTCGTCGAAGGCCACGTCTCCGGCTCCAACACCGGCGGGCTCGAACTCAAGATCGCCGGCCAGCGCGCGTTCATGCCCGCCAGCCAGATCGACCTCGGCCGCGTCGACGATTTCCACGGCTACCTCGGCCACAAGCTCAAGTGCCAGGTCATCGAACTGGACAAGCGGGCCAAGCGCATCATCGTCTCTCGCCGCGCCGTGCTCGAAGCCGAGCAGGAAGCCCAACGCGCCCAGGTCCTCGAACAGATCGAGGTCGGTCAGGAACGCGAGGGTAAGGTCCGCAACATCGAAAGCTTCGGCGCGTTCATCGACCTCGGCGGGATCGACGGCCTGGTCCACGTCACCGACCTCAGCTACGAGCGCGTCAACAAGGTCGACGACGTGGTCAAGGTCGGCGACACCGTCCGCGTGAAAGTGCTCAAGGTCGATGATGACGGCAAGCGCATCAGCCTCGGCATGAAACAGGTCGGCCCGAATCCCTGGGATATGGTCGACCACAAGTACAACGTCGGCGACATGATCACGGGCAAGGTGACGCGGCTGATGAAGTTCGGCGCGTTCGTCGAGCTCGAACCGGGCGTCGAAGGCCTGGTCCCCATGGGCGAGTTGAGCTGGGACCGGGTCGGCAACGCCAGCCAGGTCGTCAAGGCCGGCGACGCCGTGACCGCCAAGATCCTCGAAGTCAACGGGGCCAAGCAGCGGATATCGCTGAGCCTCAAGCAGATGACCGACGACCCGTGGACCGGCGTCGATGGTGAGTTCGCCCCCGACACCGAAGTCGAGGGCACGGTCACACGCACCGCGGAGTTCGGGGCGTTCGTCGAGCTCAAGCCCGGTGTCGATGGGTTGATTCACATTTCCGAACTGTCGGACCGGCGCGTCGACAGCGTGGAACACGCCGTCAAGGTCGGCCAGACCGTCAAGGCCAAGGTGCTCAGCGTCGACCCGGACAAGAAGCGGATCTCGCTGTCGATCCGGGCGCTGATCGCGCCCGATCCGCAGCGGGCGCCCCGCGGCAAGGCCAGCCGCGACGACATGCGCAAGTACACCGTCAAGGACTCGAAGAAAGCCAGTTCCGGGGAAAACCTCGGCGCGCTGCTCGACAAATTCGGCGGCCCCGACGGCGGCCTCAAGGGTGGGCTGGGGTAAGAAGAAAGCCACGTAGCCACGAAGGGACGAAGCCACGAAGAGCTGCGGAGCGCGCGTCAGGCGCACCATGCACCGCAGCACTTCGTGGCTCAGTGGCTTCGTGGCTTCGTGGCTTTCCTACTCGATCTCGATCTGAATCTCGGTCACGTTGTGCGGTGACGCCGCCTCTTCCCACTGCAGGTAGATTTCGCGGATGTTGCCGGTGGGTTGGTAGCCGCCGGCGATGATCTGGGCGAACAGTTGCTCGTAGACCTTGGTCACGTGCTCCATCGCACCGGTGTAGTAGGCGCTGACGCAGTGATACGCCGGGAGCGTCGCGTCGGTCACGCCGTTGGGCGCCGCGACGCCGGGGCGCATGGGAAAGCCCATCCGCAACCGGAACTCGCCCTCGGCATCGGCGTTCATGTCGTAGTACGCGAAAATCGGCGGGCTGCCGATCACCCCCGCCGCCGTCAACGTCTCGCTCAGCGGCATGAAATACTCATCGACCGCCCGCTCCATCGTCGCCAGCGTCGCCAGCGTTTCCGCGTGCAGAAAATGTTCGATCGGCGGCACGTCCTTCACGATGGGCTCGGACAGGTGATACCTCCCCTCGGCATCAGGCTTGGGCACGAACATCACCATCGCCCCGATCCCGCCAAGGATGACGCCCGCGATCACGCCGATCACGATGAGAAGCACGCCTTTCATGTCGATCCCCTTATGAAGTGGTGCGATCATAGTACCGTTCAGCCCGGAAACCGGAGCGAGTCTGCGAGCGAAGGTCCGGGTTACGAAGTCGTCTCGGCCTTCGCTTTCACCGCTTGTCGCCTTCGCAGTTCCGCGTCGATGAACCCCTGCAGGTCGCCGTCGAGTACCCGTTGGGGGTTGCCCACTTCGTGGCCGGTGCGGGTGTCCTTCACGCGGTTGTCGTAGATGACGTACGACCGGATCTGCGTGCCCCAGCCGGTCTTCAGGTCGCCGTGCTCGGCCTGGCGTTCGGCCTGTCGCTTTTCTTCCTCGAGCTGTTCGAGCTTGGCCTGCAGAATGCCCATGGCGAGCTTCTTGTTCTGCACCTGGCTTTTTTCATTCGAGCAGACGACCTGGATGCCGGTCGGCTGGTGGACGATGCGGCAGGCGGTG
>CAYYPN010000164.1:0-6853 GCA_964473545.1 uncultured Planctomycetaceae bacterium | reverse complement strand
TCGCAATCCCAGAGGACGGGGAGGGTGGCGGGTTGGTGTCCGAAGCCGTAGGTGCGGCCGACGCCGTCGACGCGGCGGTTGGCGAGGCTGAAGTTGTAGAAGTAGCTCATGCCGCAGACCTGGTAGAGGTTTCCGGCGTCGCCGGGGCAGTGGAAGACGTCAAAGGTGCTGCGGAGGTGGCCGATGAGGGCGACGGTCAGGGGCGGGTCGTCGCCGGGATAGGGAAACGGGTTGCCGAGGTAGCGGGCGGCGGGATAGCGTCCGTCGTTGGCGGCGCTGGCGCGGTTGATGCCGATGCCGATCGCCCGCTGATGGTCGAGGCACTCGGTGCGGTGTGCGACGGCGCGGGCATGGGTCAACGCCGGCAGCAACACGCCGAGCAACACCGCGAGGATGGCCACGACGATGAGCAGTTCGGGCAGGGTGAAGCCGCGATGTCGGGTTGGGTGGACCATGGTCGTTGCGTCGAATCCCCCGCCGTGGCGCGGCCTGTGCGGGGGTGTGTCACTGTACCCCACAAACGCCGGTGCGGCCAATGATATTGCCGCCAAACGCGCTGGCGGGTCGATTTTGCCAGCCACCTGGCGCGTTGCTACCATTGCCGGTCCACCCTGACGCGCTTTCCCATACGGAGCAAGCTGGACCATGATCTGGATTCTCAGTGCATTCGCCGACGAAGCCGGCGGTTCGTCCGACGAGCAGATCGCCGCCCTGCAAACCGCGGGCATCGACCATATCGACCCCCGCGGCATCGACGGGCACAACATCGTCGAACTGCCCGTGGACCTGGCCCGCGAGATCAAGTCCAAGCTCGACGATGCGGGCATCAAGGTGAACATGTACGGCTCGCCGATCGGCAAGATCGACATCGCCGACGATCTGAAGACCGACCTCGATCGGCTGGAGCACCTGGCGCGGCTGCGCGACGTGTTCGGCTGCAACGCGGTGCGCATCTTCAGCTATTACAACAAGACCGAGCAGGTCGAGAAGGACAAGTGGCGCCGCATGAGCCTGGACAACCTCAAGCGGCTGCGCGATGAAGCCGGCCGGCTGGGGCTCAAGCTCTACCACGAAAACGAATCGGGCATCTTCGGCGACCACAGCGACGACGTGCTGGCCATCGCCGAGCTGCGGGATGAGCTGACGTTCGGGATGATCTACGACTTCGGCAACTACGTCCGCACCGGGGAGGAGCCCTGGGAGACGTGGAGCAAGTGCAAGCCGGTCACCGACGCGTTCCACTTCAAGGATCACAAGACCAACGGCGAGCACGTGCCGATGGGCCAGGGCGACAGCGAGGCGATCCGGATTCTGACCGACGCGGCCGAGAGCGGTTGGGCCGGTCCCTGCACGCTCGAACCGCACCTCAAGCATTCGGCGGCGGTGCTGGCGACGCACTCGTCGGGGTCGGGGATGAAGGCCCTGAAGGAGATGAGTGAAGGCGAGTGCTTCCAGATCGCCGCCGACGCGGCGGTGCAGTTGCTGACGGACCTGGGCAAGCGGTGAAGCTGGCGCCCAGGCTGGAGTCGGCAGCTTGGGCTTGCCGATAAGCCCGGTAACCGCCCATGGACCGCAACATCATCCCATCGTTATATCGTCGCGCCGGCCTGGCCGCCGTCATGTTGTGGCTGGCCGTGGCATCCGCCGCCTCGGGTCAGTCCCTGCAGGCCCGGCTGGAGCGGCTGGCGCAGTCGGCGGACATCGGCGAGGCCGATTGTGCGTTTCACGTGCTCGACCTCAACGACGGGCTGGCCGTGGCCGAGTCCGATTCCGATAAGCCGATGATCCCGGCGAGCAACATGAAGCTGGTCACGACCGCCGCGGCCATCGTGCTGCTGAATGATGCGTTCACGTTCACCACACGCCTGTACCGCCACGGCGACGACCTGGTCGTCATCGGTGACGGGGACCCGGCGTTCGGCGACCCGCAAATCCTCGCCGCCATGGGCATGGACATCGAGAACCTGCTCATGCGCTGGGTCGACGTGATCCAGCGGGCCGGCATCACCGACATCGACCGCATCGTCATCGACGATCGCGTGTTCGATCGCAATCACGTCCACCCCAACTGGCCCGACGACCAGCTCGAGCAGTGGTACTGCGCCCAGGTGGCCGGGCTGAACTTCAACAACAACTGCCTGGACATCTACGCCACGCCGACCAGTCGGGGCGAGCCGCTGATCAAGACGCGGCCGCTCGATGCGCCGGTGGTCATGACCAACCTCGCCCGCTCGGGCCAGCGCAATGCCGTCTGGGCCACCCGGCAGACCGGGACCAACCGCATCACCGTCCGCGGCGAGGTCCGACATCAACTCCAGGCGCCCATCCACGTCACCATCAACGACCCGGCGATCTTCTTCGGCCAGACCCTGCGCGATCGCCTGCGCGCGGCGGGCGTCCCGGTCGACAACGTCGTGCGCATCGCCGACGACGCGGTGTTCGACACCACCACCGCGACCTTGCTCGCCGAGGTGCAGACCCCGCTGGATGAAGTGCTCGCCCGCACCAACCAGGACTCGCAGAACCTCTTCGCCGAGGCCCTGTTCAAACGCATCGGCCACCAGGCCACCGGCGACCCCGGGTCATGGTCCAGCGGCGCCGCGGCCGTGCGCATGTTCCTCAGCAAGCTCATCGGATCCGACGCCGCCCGAATCGTCATCGACGACGGCTCGGGCCTGTCCCGCGAAAACCGCATCCCCCCGGCGCTGCTGACCCGCATCCTCCAGAACATGCGCCGAATGGACCACGTCGGCCCACGCTACCTCCAGTCCCTGGCCGCCACCGGCGAGAACAGCCGCATCGACTCCCGCTTCGGCGGATCCAAGCAACCCGAGGCCGACCTCTACGCCAAGACCGGCTACATCCGAGGCGTCGTCGCCCTGTCCGGCTACCTCATCCGCAACGACCACGCCTACGCCTTCAGCATCATCCTCAACGACTTCGACAAGCCCCTCTACCGGGGCAAGCGTGCCATCGACCGCATGGTGCTGGCCATCGACGACTACCTCGCCGAGATCGCCGCCACCGCCCAGGCCTCCCCCTGACCGATCGTGGCGCCGCCTGTGCCGGTTCTATCGCCCGCGTTCCCGTGAAAAGCTCAAACGCCGGTTGCGTCTGGTCCGGTTATATCGGTGGTTGAACCCGGGCAAGTCTTCACCCGGAGCACCGGCATGCGATCACCGCGCTCGCGAACGCCTCGACGGCGAATCCTGATGCTGAGTTTACTGCTGGCCTGCGCCCTGAGCGGCGGGTGCGCCGGGCTGGTGCGCGACGTGGCGATGATTCCACTCCGCGCCGCCGAAGCCGTCGCCGTCGAGTCCGCCAGGCTCCCCTTCGACGCCGCCAAGGCCGGAACCAGCGCCCTCGTCGACGCCGTCTTCCGCAACAAGTAACCCCGCGGTCGGCGGATTGACCAATCCCCCTGCGAACCTTCGGGCTTCGTCATTGATTCGTCATTCGTCATTCGTCATTCACACACCCGACGCCCAACGCAATCGCCCGCCGCTGCAACCCCACCTGCGTCGCGATGCTCACCGGCTCGATGTCGAACCCGTCCAGTTCCATCATCTCCAGCCCCTCCTTGAACGCCAGGTAGTTCCTTGGAACCCCGGGCTGGTTCTCCTCCAGCGGGCCGCGCACGAGAAACAGCGGCAACTCCGTCACCATGCACAACGGATCGCCCCCGAGCGACTGGATGAATTCCATCGAGCTGTCGCCGAAGCGTTGGGCCGTCGCGTCGTCGCCCTCCCGTTGAAAGTGTTCGCGCATCGCCACGCCCGTCGGCGTCGTGGCGAAGCCCGGCTCGATGTAATGAAAACCCTTGTCCCCGGCGCGGTCCCAGTCGAAAAGCGGCAGCCCCGTCTCCCCCACCGCCCGGGCATAGTCACGCCGCAAACCGGCGGTGCGATCGACCCAGCTTCGCTCGATCAGGTGCCACGCCCCCGTCGCCGCCGCCATGCCGTGCAACGACAGGTGCAGATCGTAAGGCCCGTGCTCACGCAGAAACGCGCTGACCCCCGCGTTCTCCGCTCGGCCGTCGGGATAGGCGAACTCCACGTCCCGCCCCGGCTTCTCCCGCACACGATGCGCCAGGTACGCCAAAGGGTCCGGCCACGCGTCGATCCATGGCCGGTTCGCCGCCTCCCCATCCGGATTCACATGCGCCACGATCACGTACGTACAAGCCGCTTGCGGCTTAGCATGGCCTGCACGCAACGCTTCCACCCACCTCAGCAACGTCTCGCTCCCCGCCGGCTCATCCGCATGCGCCCCGGCGACCAGCGACACCTTGATCGGCCCGTCGCCGATGACGATGCCGACGATGTCGCGGCCCTGTTCGCTGTGGCCGATGACCTGGCCGCCGGCCGCAAGCACGCGCCGGTCCCGTTCGGCCGCGGATGTGAAAAATGCCTCGCCCATATTCACGTCTCCCGGCCCCACCATAGCAACGTCAGGCCCGATTGATCCATAAAACTGTCGTCCGGCGGTTCACATGGCCGCTTATCCCCGCTAGGGTGTGGACTCGATACCACCCCTATGGATGGAAGGTTCTCTCATGAACGTTCAGGACAAGACTGTCGTCAGCTTTGACTACACCGTGAAGGACGACGCCGGCGAACTCATCGACTCCAGCCAGGGCCGCGAACCGCTGGCGTACCTGCACGGCGTCGGGCAGATCGTGCCCGGACTCGAGCAGGCGATGGTCGGCAAGACCCCCGGCGAGGAGCTCAGCGTCACCGTCGAACCCGCCGAAGGCTACGGCGAGCGCAGCGAGGAGCTGATCCAGCCCGTCCCCCGCGACCGGTTCCAGGGTGTCGACGACATCCAGCCCGGCATGCAGTTCACCGCCCAGACCGAAGCCGGCCCACGCACCGTCACCGTCACCGACGTCGGCGAAGAGCAGGTCACCATCGACGCCAACCACCCCCTGGCCGGCCAGACCCTGCACTTCGACATCAAGGTCGTCGACGTGCGCGAAGCCACCGAAGAAGAACTCGCCAACGGCCACGCGCATTAAAACCTCCGGCCAACCGCCGGGGCCAAACCTGGCCCCGGACACCAGGAATGGGTGCCACACACCGTCCCGAAGGGCGGTGTGTGAAGCTCCAGAGCACCAACCTACGTGCGTACCCCGCACACAGCACCCTGTCGGGATGCTGTGTGGCACCCGGCCGTTGACCTGGGGCAGTCCTGGTCCTATTCCTCCGGTTCCATGACGGCCATGAACGCTTCCTGGGGGATGTCGACGGACCCGACGCGTTTCATGCGCCTTTTGCCTTCCTTCTGTTTTTCCAGGAGCTTGCGTTTTCGCGTGACGTCGCCGCCGTAGCATTTGGCCGTCACGTTTTTACCCATGGACTTGATGGTTTCGCGGGCGATGACCTTGCCGCCGATGCTGCACCGCAACGGGATCTCGAACTGGTGGCGTTCGATGTGTTCGCGGAGTTTTTTGAGCATGCCCCGGCCGCGGAGTTCGGCCTTGTCGCGGTGGCAGATGAAGCCCATGGCGTCGATCGGCTTGGCGTTGATGAGGATGTTGACCTTGACCAGGCGGTCGGCGCGGTAGCCGGTCAGTTCGTAGTCCATTGTGCCGTAGCCGCGGGTGAAGCTTTTCAGCTTGTCGAAGAAGTCGAAGATGATTTCGCCGAGCGGCAGTTCGTACTCGAGCATCTGGCGGGTGTCGGAGAGGTACTGCTGCTTGATGTAGTTGCCGCGGCGGGTTTCGCAGAGCTTCATGATGTCGCCGATCGCCTCGTTGGGCGTGATGATCTCGACGCGGACGATCGGCTCGCGAATCTCGGCGATGTGCGAGGGGTCGGGCAACTCGGCGGGGTTGTGGATCTCCAGCACCTCGCCGTCGGTTTTGAGGATCTGGTAAGTGACGGTAGGCGCGGTCTGGACGATTTCGACGCCGCCCTCGCGTTCGAGGCGCTCCTGGATGATCTCCATGTGGAGCAGGCCGAGGAACCCGCAACGGAACCCGAACCCCAGGGCCTCGTTGGATTCGGGCTGGAAGGTGAACGAGGCGTCGTTGAGGCGGAGCTTTTCAATCGCGTTGCGCAGGTCGTCGAAGTCGCTGGAACCGGTGGGGTAGAAGTCGCAGAACACCATGCGTTGCGGCTCGCGGTAGCCTTCGAGGGCCTTGTCGGCCGGGCGTTTGTCGAGGGTGATGGTGTCGCCGATGTTGACTTCGTCGAGGCTCTTGATGGAGGCGCAGAGGAAGCCGACCTCGCCGGCTTCGAGTTGGGTCATCTTGGTTTCGCGCGGGGTCATCTTGCCCAGGCCGGTGACGGAATAGGTGCGGCCGGCCTTCATCATGCGGATCTGGTCGCCGACCTTGAGGCGGCCGTTCATGAGGCGGATGTAGGTGATGACGCCGCGGTAATCGTCGTAGACCGAATCGAAGATCAGGGCCTGGGTGGGCGCGTCGACGTCGCCGGTCGGGCCGGGGAGTTTGTCGCAGATCGCGTGCATGAGTTCGGGCACGCCGATGCCGGACTTCGCCGAGCAGTGGATGCAGTCCTCGGCGGGCAGGCCGAGCACGTTTTCGACTTCCATGGCGACCTCGTCGGGCCGGGCCGCGGGCAGGTCGATCTTGTTGAGCACGGGGATGAGTTCGAGGTTGTGATCGACGGCGAGGTAGGTGTTGGCGACGGTCTGGGCCTCGACGCCCTGGGCGGCGTCGACGACGAGGACCGCCCCCTCGCAGGCGGTGAGGGCGCGGCTGACCTCGTAGTTGAAGTCGACGTGGCCGGGCGTGTCGATCAGGTTGAGCATGTACTTCTCGCCGTTGTGCTCGTAGTGGATGGTGACGGCGGAGGCCTTGATGGTGATGCCGCGCTCGCGTTCGAGG
>CAYYPN010000163.1:0-6905 GCA_964473545.1 uncultured Planctomycetaceae bacterium | reverse complement strand
GGTCGTCACGGCGGCGGCGCGTTCAGCGGCAAGGACCCGACCAAGGTCGACCGTTCGGCGACCTACATGGCCCGCTACATCGCCAAGAACGTCGTGGCGGCCAAGCTCGCTGAGGTCTGCGAGGTCCAGCTCAGTTATGCCATCGGCGTCGCCGAGCCCACGTCCGTGCACGTCGACTGCTTCGGGACCGAGAAGATCGATACCGAGCAGATCAGCGATCTGATTCGCAGGCATTTCAAGCTGACGCCGCGCGGCATCATCAAGATGCTCGACCTGCAACGTCCGATTTATCGGGAAACCGCGTACCACGGCCACTTCGGCAATAACAAGTTCAGTTGGGAAAAAACCGATATTGCTGAGAAGCTGGCCAAGGCGATCCGGCGTTAAGCGCCGCGAAGCCGGCCGCGAGGAGCGAAGAACGCGGTAAGCAGGAGACTCGGCGCCCTGGGCCAATCCCGGCGCGCCGACTTACTCCGACTGCCATGGAGATCAAAAAGGGCATCCCGGTTTCGCCAGGCGTGGCGATCTACCCCGCTGTGGTGGTCGACACGCAGGATGTCCGTGTGCCCCGACGCACCATCGAGCGAGGTCAGGTCGCCCAGCAGCGCCAGCGCCTGGCCCGGGCCATCGAGGCCGCCCGGGCCGACCTCCAGCAGCTTCGCGACCAGGTCGAATCCGACCTCGGACCCGAGCCGGCCAAGATCTTCGGCTTCCACCTGGGCATGCTCCAGGACGCCAGCCTCATCGATCAGATCGACCAGATGATCGAGCAAGAGCTGGTCACCGCCGAGTTCGCCCTGAGCTCGGTCCTGCGGCAACTGGCCCAGACGTTTCTCGCCCAGCCCAGCGAACTCTTTCGCGAACGTGTCAGCGACGTGTATGACCTGGAGAAACGGGTACTCAAGCACCTGCTTTCCGAGGTCCAGGGCGAAATTGGCCGGCTGGATCACGAAGCTGTCCTCATCGCCCATGACCTGACCCCCAGCCAGACCGCCGCCCTGGACAAACAGAAGATCCGCGGCATGGTCACCGACCTCGGCGGCCGCACCAGCCACACCGCCATCGTCGCCCGGGCGTTGGGCATTCCCGCGGTGGTCGGGCTGGAAGACGCCTCCAATGCCGTGCAGTCCGGCGCCAAAGTCATCGTCGACGGCAACCGCGGGCTGTTGATCATCGACCCCGACCCGAATCAGCTCGAAGAGTACCGCGGGTACCTCGAACGTTTCCGCGGGTTCGAGGCGGAGCTGGCCCAACTGGTCGACCTGCCCGCGGTCACGACCGACGGCGTCGAGATCGACCTGCTGGCCAACATCGAGTTTCCCTATGAGGTCGAGATGGCGGTCGGTAAGGGCGCCCTGGGCGTGGGGCTGTACCGCACGGAGTTTCTGTACCTGTCCAGCGACGACGAGCCGGACGAGCAGACCCAGTACGAAGCGATCCGCGAGACGCTGGAAAAACTCGAAGGCAAGTCGTTGACGGTGCGGACGCTGGACCTCGGTGCGGACAAGTACACGCAAAGCCGCATCCGAGAGCCCGAGCCCAATCCGTTTCTGGGTTGCCGCTCGATTCGGCTGTGTCTGCAGGACCTGGCGATGTTCAAGCTGCACCTGCGGGCGATTCTGCGGGCCTCCGCCCACGGCAAGCTCAAGATCATGTTTCCGCTGGTGACGAACATGCTCGAACTGCGCCAGGCCCGGATGATCCTCAACGACGTCATGGAGGACCTCGACGAAGAGCAGGTCCCCTTCGACCGCGACGTGGAAGTGGGCATCATGATCGAGGTCCCCTCGGCGGCGCTGATGGCCAAGGCTTTCGCCCAGGAAGTCGACTTCTTCAGCATCGGCACCAACGACCTGGTCCAGTACACCCTGGCGGTCGACCGGTCGAACGAGCGGGTGGCGAGCCTGTTCAGTTCGGCCCACCCGGCGGTGCTGATGCTGATCAAGGACGTGATCCGGGCGAGCAAGCGGCACAGCGTGGACCTGACCTGCTGCGGCGAGATGGCGGGCGAGGTGGAATTCGCTATGCTGTTGATCGGGATGGGGTTGAGGAAGCTGTCGATGACGCCCCAGGCGATACCGGAAATCAAGAAGTTAATCCGCTCGGTGTCGATGGACCAATGTGAGCGGGTCGCGCGGCGCGCGGCCAGCTACGACTCCGAGCGACAGGTCCATAACTACCTCAAGGATGAGGCCCGGAAAGTGATGCCCGAGGCATTCGATGGCGGCGCCACCGGATGAGCCGGACGGTCCGGCAAGCCCTCGGGGGACAACAAGACACCGCGGCTTCGCGCCGCTCCCCCGCCGTTTGAAGCACGGGGTCGAGCGCTGACGAGCCGCCGCCTGCGACCAGGCTGATCTTGCGTTTACGCGCAAGAATCTCTAGCCCGATTCGCCGGCGCTGCACAGGAATCTCTCTCGATGCCCGATCAGGACATGCTGATCAACTACGTGCCCGGCGAGGAATGCCGCATCGCCATCGTCGAAGATGGCAAACTCGAAGAGCTTTACACCGAACGCGCCAGCGACGACATCCACGTCGGCAATATCTATCGCGGCCGCATCACCAACATCGAACCGTCGATCCAGGCCGCCTTCGTCGACTTCGGCCTCGATCGCAACGGGTTCCTGCACATCAGCGACCTGCACCCGCGCTACTTCGGCAGCGACGACGATGCGGTCGAGCGCGTCGGCAAACGCACCCCCCGCCGCGACCGCCCGCCGATCCAGCAGGCCCTCAAACGCGGCCAACAGATCCTCGTGCAGGTCCTCAAGGAAGGCATCGGCTCCAAGGGCCCGACCCTCACGAGTTACCTGTCCATTCCCGGCCGGTTCCTCGTGATGATGCCCGACATGGAGCGGCACGGCGTGTCGCGCAAGATCGACGACGAGGAACAGCGCCGCGAAATTCGACGCATCCTCGACGAACTCAATCCCCCCGATGACTTCGGGTTCATCGTCCGCACCGCCGGCATGGGCCGCACCAAGACCGAGCTCAAGCGCGATCTGGCCTACCTCATTCGCCTGTGGAAACAGATCGAACGGCGGCGCAAGGGCGGCGGCGGACCGGCGGAACTCTACCGCGAGTCGGACCTGGTGATCCGCACCCTGCGCGACGTGCTGACCAGCGACGTCAAACGCATCATCGTCGACGACGACGAGGCGGCCAAACGGGCCCGCGACTTCATGCGCATCGCCCTGCCCCGCGGCGCCACCAAGGTCATCCAGTACGACAAGCACATTCCGCTGTTCGACGCCTTCGACATCGAACGCCAGATCGAAAACATCGGCAAGCGTGAGGTCCCCCTCCCCTCGGGCGGGTCGCTGGTGGTCGACACCACCGAAGCGATGGTCGCCATCGACGTCAACAGCGGCAAGTTCCGCGACAAGGGCGATGCCGAATCGACCGCTTATCACACCAACCAGGAAGCGGTCGATGAAATCGCCCGGCAGTTGCGCCTGCGGGACCTCGGCGGCGTGGTCGTGCTCGACCTGATCGACATGTACCAGAACAAGCATCGCCGCGAGATCGAGCGCCGCTTCCGCGAACTGCTCAAAAAAGACCGCGCGCGAAGCAAGACGCTCAAGATCAACGAGCTCGGCCTGCTCAGCCTGACCCGCCAGCGCATGCGGCCGAGCCTCAAACGCTCGCTGCACACCGTCTGCCCCACCTGCGAAGGCCAGGGGATCGTTCGCACGTACGAGTCGGTCGCGCTGGAAGTGATGCGACAGGTGGCAGTGGTATTGTCAGCCGACCGGGTGCATCGCATCACCGTGACGATCCGCCCCGAAGTCGGGCAGATGCTGCTCAACCGCAAGCGCGGGGCCCTGCAGAAACTCGAAAACACGCTGGAAAAGCGCGTCGAGATGGCCCTCGACAACGACATCCGGCCGGACGAGATGCGACTTGTCGCTTACGACAGCCGCGGCATCGAGGTCGATGTCGATTCGCTGCCCCGGCCCAAGCCGCCGAAGTTCGACGAAAATGACGAACTGGACACCCGCAAGTTCAGCGACGACGAACCGCCGATCGAATCGGAAGAAGATTCCGACGACACCAGCGCCTCCGACGACACCGATGAGCAGTCGACCGGGGATGAGAATGACAAGCCCTCGTCCTCGCGCCGTCGGAAAAGACGTCGAGGCGGTCGCGGACGCGGCAAGTCCAGGACAAACAACGAAGACCCGTCGGATCAAACCGACGCCACGGCCGACAAGGACCAGACCGAGTCCTCCGACGACTCACCCAAGGTCTTCGAACCCGGCAAGGCATCGGATGAATCCGAATCATCCAACGACTCGGACAATAGTGACGATTCCGACGAACAGCCGAAGAAAAAGCGTCGCCGCCGGCGCGGGGGACGTCGCCACCGCAAGAAGTCCGACAATGACCAGGCCAACGAGCCCCAACCGGCCGAGCCGAACGGTTAGAATCCGCCCATCATGCCCACGACGGACGCTACACCATCCTCCGCCCGCCGGCTTGTCGTGCTGGGTTGCACCGGCAGCATCGGCTGCAACACGCTCCACGTCGCCCGTCACCTGGGCGAGCGGTTGCGCGTCGTCGGCCTCGCCGCGGGCGCCAACGTCGATCGTCTGACCGAGCAGGCCCGCGAATTCAACGTGCAACACCTCGCCCTGGCCGACGGCAATGGCTGCGACCCACTCCGCCACGCCCTGCCGCAGGCGACCGTACACCACGGCCCCGATGCGCTGGTCGAGTTGATCGACTCCGTGGAAGCCGACGTGCTGGTCGGCGCGGTCGTCGGGTCGGCCGGCCTGCCCGCGACCTGCCGCGCGATCGAGCGCGGCTGGACCATCGCCCTGGCCAACAAGGAGACCCTCGTCGCCGCGGGCGAACTGGTCGTGCCCCTGGCCCGCCAACACCACGTCGACCTGTTGCCGATCGACTCGGAACATTCGGCGATATTCCAATGTCTGCAAGGCAGTGAAAAGCCAATAGCGAACAGCGAAAAGGATCGCGGATCACCTTCCGAAACACCGATTCGCCATTCGCCATTCGCCATCGGTTATCCCCAGGTCAAACGGATTGTCTTGACCGCCTCCGGCGGCCCTTTCCGCACGGCGTCGGCCCAGACGATCGCCAACGCCACCGTCGAGCAGGCGCTGGCGCATCCGACCTGGGCCATGGGCCGCAAGATCACCATCGACTCGGCCACGATGATGAACAAGGCCCTGGAGATCATCGAGGCCCACTGGTTGTTCGGCCTGGGCGGCGACCAGATCGACGTGATCGTTCATCCGCAATCGATCGCCCACAGCTTCGTCGAGTTCGCCGACCATTCGATCCTCGCGCAGCTCGGCACGCCGGACATGCGTACGCCGATCCAGTACGCCCTGACCTGGCCCGATCGCGCCCCCGGAAGTTCGACCCCACTGGACTGGTCGGCCCTGACGCAGTTGGATTTTCAGCAGCCGGACTTTGAACGTTTTCCGGCGTTGAAGCTGGCCTACCGCGTCATCGACGCCGGCGGCACGAGCGGCGCGGTGCTGAATGCGGCCAACGAGGTCGCCGTCGCCGCCTTCCTCGAACGCCGCATCCGCTTCGGGCGTATTACGGAGCTGGTTGCCGAGGCGCTGGATGCGATCGACCCGACCCCGATCACGCGTTTGGACGACGTCCTGGCCGCCGACGCCGCGGCGCGGGCCTTTGTGGAGGCGGCGATTTAGGAGATAACCGCCAGGACGCCAGGAGCGACGATGGCTTTCAGAGTTCGGATTTCCGTTTTCAGGGCATAAGCACCGCGTCTTGCCCGAAAACTCAAAACCTCCTCTTTCCTCCTCCCTCTGGGTGATCTTGGCGTCTTGGCGGTTCATCCCACGGTTTGGTCCATCTACCACGGACGTATAGAATCGCCAGCTTCCGAGCCAAAGCCGCGTGGCCGACGGTTCGATAACACGGGAGTGACTATGCTTGGTTTCCTCTCCGGTTTCGGCAACTTCGCCCTGTTCGTCCTGGCGTTGGGCTTTATTATTTTCGTCCACGAGTTGGGCCATTTCCTGACCGCCAAGTGGGCCGGCATCCGCGTGCGCCGCTTCGCCGTCGGCATGGGCAAGCCCTTCGTCGCCTGGCGCAAGGGCATCGGCTTCAAGTTCGGCGACACCACCGAGCCGTTCATGAAACGCGTCAAGGAGGACCTTGGCGCGACGGACGACCTGACGTGGGAAGACCCCAGGCTCTGGCAGGCGGCCGAACGCCAGGGCATCGGCGAAACCGAGTACGCCCTGTGCCAGGTGCCCCTGGGCGGGTACGTCGCCATGGTCGGGCAGGAGGACCTGGATCCGACCAAGGTCAGCCCCGACCCGCACGCTTACAACAACAAGCCCATCTGGAAACGGATGATCGTCGTCAGCGCCGGCGTGGTGATGAACATCATCTTCGCGGTGATCTTCTTCATCGCCGCGTTCATGTGGGGCGTCGACTTCCCGCCCGCGCAGGTCGGCTCGGTCAGCCCCGACTCCCCCGCCGCCCGGGTTCTCGCCCTCAACCACGAGAATGTCGTCGGCCTCATGCCCGGCGACCAGGTCCTCAAGATCAACGGCGAGACGCCCAGCGACTTCAACGAACTGCGCATGATGACCGCCCTGGCCGAAGCCAACGAGCCGATCGAACTGCTCGTCGAACGACCGGCTTTCGGCGAAGACCCCGAACGCACACTCCGCTTCCAGCTCGTCCCCGAAGTCGGCAGGGAGAAGTTCCTCCAGGTCGGCATCGGCGCGCCGTACAGCACCCGGCTCATCGACCCGGCGGACACGCTCACACCCGGCCTCACCCGCGCCCGGCTCGGACGCCACGGCCTCGAGCCCGGCATGAAACTCGCCGCCATCAACGGCCAACCCGTCGATGGTCACTGGCAATACACCCGCGCCCTGCACGAATCCAAC
>CAYYPN010000162.1:0-6921 GCA_964473545.1 uncultured Planctomycetaceae bacterium | reverse complement strand
CGCTGCTGCTAGACACCGATCCGTTCATCCCCGAGCCAGGGTGGACGCGTGTTGGCGATCAGTGGTGTTGTCAGTACCCGCACGTACAAACGGAGCCCTTCGACAGTTGCGACCCGGATGACATCTGTGAGTTCCTGCTGTTCTGCCTTGAGAAGCGAATCGTGTGCGTCAATGTCAAGCGGGATAATCTGCGGAAACGCCCCGGCGGCGGGCTGATGTTTGTCGACATCAGCGAGTCCATCCTGCCCATGAACGTGAGTTTTTTCGTCGATTCAGCAGCCCGGCTCTACGCCATCGGCATACTGGGATGGAGTGACCGGGAACTGTGCCGGCGCGGTCGCGGGCCGCGCACCGACCAGACACTCCAAGACATCCCCGGCTTCGCCGCGTTCTATCGTGATCTTCTCTCCGAACACGCTCGACTGCAATGGCAGGACACCACGTCATCGCCCTCGCCAAACCCATACGCAACGGCCGAAGACGTGACGTTGATGATCAAAGCCTGCGCAATGGATGCGGCCATGCTGGTCGAGCAGGTCACCTCGATCGTCGGGCAGTTGCAGGAGCCGCGCGGGTTCCGCGAACGCGTTCTGGCTATTGACTCGCACCGAGGTCCGTTTCTGCGTGAACATGATCGTGGTGATTTCGACACGCTTCTGGCAGAGGCAGATCGACTGCGTGGCATGGGCGTGATCAACAGGATTCTGGTGTCGCCCGAAACGCCACCGGCGATAGCCGAGGTGAACCAGCGGTGGTTTGGCGTCGACTGTGCGGCCCCGCATACAGTCAAAGGCATACCGGTCGCGCCGCAACTGTGGGCGTTTGGCCAGGTTGCAACGCGGTATCTCCTGCAATGCGATGTCGATGTGCTGATCGGGCGACGGGATTGGTCGCACGACTATCTCCGGGATATGCTCAATGCTGTCGAACGTGAAGACGTGCTAGGGGTCGCGTTCAACATTCCGCATGATCCTTTAGCCAGCACACGTCCGTATGAAGCACCGCCCGGCGAGTACGTGCCGGAAGTGCGTTGCGGACTGTTGGACTTGGACCGCATCGGGGCATGTCGGCCCTTGCCAAACGTCCTCGTGGAGGGCCGTTTTGAACAGTCCTGGTATCGATCGCTGCAGCGACATCAGCAGCAGCACGGTTTGCGGACCCTGCGCGGCGGCGACCCGCGCACGTTCTATGTTCATCCGCCCAATACATGGAAGCGCGATCCGGAAGCGTTGGCCCGCGTTCGCGATCTGGTCAGCCAGGCGCGGATACCGTGGTTGCAGCAAGAGTGCTGGGATTTGAAGGGAACGACTTCGGATTGGGTGTATCCCAGCCGAACAGAAGACATCGTGTTCCTGATCAAGGGCAGAAACATTCCCCGTCACCGGATCGAAAGATGCATCGCCAGTCTTGTCATGCAGGATGATCAGCGATTTGGGGTAGTCATGATCGACGATGCCTCGGATGGTCTGGATGTGATTCGAGTGTCGGATTTGCTTGGAACCCTGCGGGAACGAACCACGCTGATTCGCCGCCGCTGGCCTCATGGGCGCATTCTGAATTTCATCACGGCAATCCGTGACGTGTGTACGAAGCCTGAGTCGCTCATTGTGGTCTTGGACATGGACGACGCGTTGATCGATCGATCAGCAGTTGGCAGACTCCGCGCAGAGTATGACGCCGGCGCGGATGTGATCCTGGGTGCGATGTTTCGACCCGACAAACCGACCAAAGTCTACCGTCCCGATTTCTCGTCCCCACGGGCCAATCGCAGCGGCGGTAACGTGTGGATGCATCTGCGGTCGTTCCGGAAGAGGCTGTTCGATGCGCTTCCTGATGAAGCACTTCAGATCGATGGTCGTTGGATACAAGAATGCACGGACTACGCCACCATGATCCCGATCGCTGAGCTGGCATGCTGCCCCCGGTATGTGCCGGAGTACCTGTACTTCCACGAACGGACCACCCCGCGCACGCCCGAACGGCGGCGAATCAAGGACGCGATCATTGACCGCATTCTGATGAAGCCGAAGATGGGTGCGGACACACCATCAACTGCTGAAGTCCATGCAATCGGAGGACGCAAGGCATGAGCACACCTGTCCCATTCCTAAGGGCGTACGATCCGCCTGGCACCAGCGAAGGCACGCTCGATCCGTTGGGGCCGTATCAGATCTCCGACCAACTGGCCGTGCGATTTGCAGCTGTACTCCGGGAGTCATCGCTGATGCGCTATTCGGAGCACGTTCCCACGCAATGACCAGTAAGGCCGATCAATCCGAGCGTTCCAATCGCGCGTTGGGGGTCGAGGCCGACTTCTTCACCGCATTTCAGCATGTTGTTGCTGACAAGGCAGGCCTTTACAGATCGATCATGAAGCAGTTCGTGCAGGCCAAAGCGCAGTTCGCGCTGCATCTGAATGCATCTCGTATCGCCGCGTCACCCGAAGTGTCCGGTCCCCCGTGGCATGCGGATCGTGTTGAGGTGGAGCGGGCGTTGCAGCAGTTATGTGAGTGGGGAAACCTTGAGAAGCATCTTGACACTGAGGACGTCGCTTCAGTGCGGGAGTTCCTGCGACCACGCTTCCTCTATCAGATCACTCGGACGGGAGCAGCGGTCGAGCGAGCTTTGGCTGTATATGACCAGGCGTTGACCGAAGCCGGTGAGTTGCAGGTCACGGCCCTTCATGAGATTGGCGAAGAGCTCCGGGGACTGCTGGAGCTCGCTTGTGGAGACATGATTGACGATGGTGAGGCCTTCCGCCGACTGGAGACATTGCGTACGCGTTTCGATCAACTCACGGCCCGCGCACAGACGTTTCTCAGCAGCCTGCAACGATCGACGCAACTGCAGGATGCCGACCTGAAAGCATTTCTGTCATACAAGCAGGTACTAATCGACTACCTCAAACGATTCATCTCCGAACTGACCGTGTTGTCGCCAGACATTGCTGAGACAATCAACAGAATCGAGGCGGAGGGAATCGCGAAGTTGCTTCATGCCGCGGCCCGACGCGAGTTGCGCGATGCGCTTGATCAGGATGTTGCCGGTCGCAGGGAAGCGGTCATAGAGCAATGGAGGGTGCGTTGGGCTGGGTTGCGGGCGTGGTTTATCGCGCCAGCGGGGCAGCGTTGTCAAGCCGAAGAGCTGCGAGCTCATGCACGCGCAGCGATCCCAGCACTGCTACGCGCGGTGGTGATGTTGCATGACCAACGGGTGGCGCGGAGTGATCGATCGGCCGATCTGCGCATTCTTGCTCGTTGGTTCGCGCAGACGGATGATGATCGCGAGGCACATCGCCTTTGGCGTGCAGCGTTCGGCCTTTCGCCTGCCCGACACCTACGGGTCGATGATCAGACATTGGACTCGTGGCATGATCGCGAGCCACTTTCGACAACCAGTTGGCTGGATGCACCGCCGTTGTGGGTTTCGCCGCGATTGCGAAAGACAGGCCGCACTACGCGACGAGGCCCACCGGCACAGGTCATCGATCGACAGAAAGAGAGGGACGCACTGGCTCGTTTCTCGGCGGAACAGGCCCGCCAGCTCGCGGCGGCACGCGCCGCACTGGCCACAGGCGGGGCAACGCGGCTGTCGCGTATCGGAGAATTGGATCGCTCAGCATTTGAGCTGTTTCTGGATCTGCTGGGCGAAGCGCTGGCCCGTAAGGTAACACCGAACTCCGTGGTGGAAGCCGCTTCGGCCGATGGAACGCTGTTCATTCGTCTGGAACCAACCGGTGATGGCGCTACAGCAGTCATCAACACATCGATGGGGAGATTCAGCGGTGACGACCACCACGTTCTGATCCGATCGACGCAACATGCGGATGAATCTGGGGTGCCGGTTGTACTTGCTTCTGCGGATGTCGCATCTAGGGCGGGAGATGGCATATGAGTGCGAGACGGCCCCCTGGACTCAGCACGCGACTTGACACCATGCTTGTCGAAGAACGGCAGCGAGCGCTACGGACTCTCCTGGCCAAGCCCGTACTCACAGCAGCCGCGAATCCCGAATCGCTCGCGTTGGTTCGGCGGCATGCGGAGTGGTTGAGGGATTGGCTGGGAAGAAACGTCGAATGGCCGCTTTACGTCGATAGCGAAGCGGCCAGACTGCGCAAGCGTCCTGCAGATGATCGCGATCCGACGCGCCCAGCGGTTGACTCCCGAAGCCGTACGCCATTCACTCGACGGCGTTACGTATTCCTCTGTATGGTGCTGGCAGTACTGGAGGGGGCGGAAAGACAGACGGTGCTGGGACACATCGCCGATGGTGTCGTCAGTTTCGCTGCCGCGGATACCGTACTTGCCGAGGCGGGGATCGAGGTGGATTTGAATCAGCAGGATCAGCGCCGCGACCTGGTTCACGCCGTGCGCCTGCTGATCGACTTGGGCGTGCTTATACGTGTCGATGGCGACGAGGCCGAGTATGTAGCTGCCACAGGTGATGTGCTCTACAACATCGAACGTCTACCACTCACCACGTTGCTGAACGTCAACCGCGGTCCCTCGACTATCGACGCTGGTGATCTTGCGGGCAGGTTGGAGGCAATCGACAATGAAACGATGCCGTCCAGCGATGAGGCACGCAACCGTCGGATTCGCACCCGCCTGACTGCACGGCTTCTCGACGATCCGGTGCTGTATTACGATGAACTTGAAGAGGCGGAGCTGACCTATCTCAAGACTCAGCGTCCCCACCTTCTCGGTGAGATCGAAGAGGGAACAGGCTTGGTCGCGGAGGTGCGTGCCGAGGGCATTGCGATGGCCGATCCGCGAGGCGATGCAACTGACATCGCCATGCCGCAAGAAGGAACTGACGGGCATGTCGCGATGCTGCTTGCCGAATGGTTTGCCGAGCAGAGTCGTGATACAGGCCACGGCCGACCCTTTGTCGGCCACGCTGCGATTCGTGCCCGAGTTGCCGAGTTGATCACCGAATACGGCAAGTACTGGCGAAAGGAAGTCCGCGAGGCAGGGGCGGAAACCGCCCTTGCCGAGCAATCGGTTGATCGATTGGAGTCGCTCCACCTGATCCAGAAGGTGGATGGCGGCGTGGCAGTACTCCCGGCAATCGGTCGGTATGCGCTGGACAGCACGCGCGAAGCCGGGGGGTCGCCGCATGGTGCTGCTGAATCTGGACAACTCTGGGAGGATGCACCATGAGCATGTTTGCTGATTCGGCCGATAGTCGTGTGGTCCAGACAGTTGCTCTGCCGTCCGCTATGTCCCTTCGTTGGCGACCGATCCGCGCCGGCCTCTTGAATATCTACCGATACGACGAGCAGGTATTTCATTTCGAGCAAGGCCGACTGTTATTGCGGGGAAACAACGGGACAGGCAAGTCACGCGTGCTGGCGATGCAATTGCCGTTTCTGTTCGATGCCGAAGTGCTCCCGCACCGGGTCGAGCCAGACGGTGATCCGGCCAAGCGAATCGAGTGGAATCTTCTGATGGACCGATATCCCGATCGTTTGGGATATACGTGGATTGAATTCGGGCGAAAGGATGATGATGAGCAGGAGCGTTACCTCACCCTCGGTATTGCACTACACGCGGTATCCGGTCGAGGAGCGCCCAACCGATGGCACTTCATCACATCGCTCCGTGTCGGGCGTGATCTGAATCTGCGAAATGACCGCAATCTGCCCCTGTCTCATTCCGCGTTATCAGAAGCCATCGGTGATACAGGACGCGTGTTTGACACGGCACGGGAGTATCGCCGCGCCGTCGACGAAGCGTTGTTCAAGCTCGGCGAGCAGCGATACCAGGCCCTGATGGAGTTGCTCATTCAACTGCGCCAGCCTCAGCTCTCCCGCAACCTCGATGAGAAGCGACTCTCGGCCGCACTGAGCGAGGCGCTGCCACCAGTGGCATCACGCATCGTCGCCGACGTGGCTGAGTCATTCCGCGGGTTGGAGGGGGATCGGTTGGACCTGCAGCGGTCGGAGGCTGCGGGAGAGGCGACCGAAGCGTTCCTTCAGAAGTATGGCCCGTATGTGCGTTGCGCAGCTCGCCGTCGCGCTGCTGCGGTGCGCGAGGCGCATTCGGATTACGAAGCCGCCCAACGACGCCTGCGTGACGCTGAACAACAACGTGACACAGCCAATGCATCACTTCAGGAAGTGGAGGCGCAAATCGAGCAACTCGGTGGCGACATCGCTGCCGCCGAGACACGCGTTCAGACGCTCCGGGAAAGTCCAGAGATGCGGGCAGCAGAAGACCTGGATCACGCCCACCGTGAGGCAGAAGAACGTAACCACTCCCTGAAACGCTGCCGTGACGACCACGAAGAAGCCGCGCGGCGGCATCGGCAGGCGAAGGATGATGAGCGAGAGGCAGGCGCTTCGGCGGATCGGGCCAGGGATTCGAGGGAACAGGCAGCGGCCGCAGCATTTACTACTGCCCGGGAAACGGGTCTTGAGGACCAGCACACGGCGGTCATGGCCGACGTCGAACGGAGCGCCAGTGATATCGAAACCGCCGACACCGTTGCCACTGTTGTCAAACAAGCAGGACGGCGTGTACAGGATCACATAGATGAACGACAAAGGGCCATCAAACACGTCGCCGAGCTTGTGGAAGCAGTCAAGACCACTGAATCGAAGCTGACTTCCGCGAAGCAACGGGAAACCGAGTGCCAAGGACAACTGGATGAAGCGATCGAACAGCAGCGCGTCGCGGCTGAAACCGTAGAGCGCCGCGGCGCTGCGCTGCTGGCCCAATACCGTGAATGGTGCGAGGGTCTTACTGAACTGTCGCCCACCCACGCGGATGATCTTGCCGACGACTTAGCCGCTTGGTGTGACACCGGCGACGGAGCAAGTCCGATTCGACGGTCGGTTGATGACGCCCGAACCATCGCAACCAAACGCTTGCTGGATGCGCGGGCTTCACAGGCAGAACACCTCAGGCAGCTACGTGA
>CAYYPN010000161.1:0-6925 GCA_964473545.1 uncultured Planctomycetaceae bacterium | reverse complement strand
TACACCTATCTCACTCGCCCAAGAAGCACTTACCGCTTATGTTGATGGCGTTCCACACGGTTACCTTAAGCCGCCCATGCCGGCGGGGGTGTTGTTGAACGTTTCAGATGCTCATCGCGACCCGATCATCGATACGCTGCGGATCTCCGACAGCGAGGTGCGGAAGTTGCTGACCGCGCTCGATGCGGCCGGCGAGAGCGCGACCCCCAGCGACAGTCGGAACAATCAGCGGGTCAATTATCGTTGCCGCGAGGGACTGGTGGTTCGCATCCATCACCCCGGGGGATCGGTGGCCAACTTCCTCGTTCGGCCGCGCAACCTCAGCCGCACGGGCCTGGGATTTCTCCACGGCAGTTTTGTCTACACCCAGACACCGTGCAGCATCACCCTCCCGGCGATCGAGGGGCCGGCCATTCGCATCGAAGGCCATGTCGTGCGCTGTTGTCACGTCAAGAGCAACGTGCATGAGATCGGCCTGCGATTCGACGAGCCGATCGCGCTGGATCGCGTCGTCCCGATCGGCCGGTATGCCGACCTCAAAGCCAAGTCGCCGCCGAAACTGTGCGGTCGCGTGGTCTGCCTGGATGACAACATCGACGACCGGGAGTTCGGCCGGTTTCTCTGCGAAGCGATCGGGTTGCGGTGCGAGCCGGCCCAGACGGTGGAGCAGGTGGTCGCCCGGGTGCGTCAACACCACCTTGACCTGGTGCTGGCCGATCCGAACCTGAGCGACAAGCACGGCAAGGAACTGGTGGGGGTGATACGCCGTGCCGGGTTTACGGGGCCGATGATCGCCATGACCGCCGACGATTCCGAGGGCGCGACCCGGCGCGTGATTCAAGCCGGGTTCAGCGGCGTGCTGGTCAAGCCCTTCACGCAGGACACGCTCGAGCAACTCGTCCGCCAATGCCTGCCCGGGGCATCCGAGTCCCAGCAGGTCGATCAGGCCCCACCGCTTTGGAGCGAGTTATGGTCCAACGAGAAGTTGCGGCCGCTGATCCTGGGCTTCCTCTCCCGCCTCGACGCCCAGGTGCAACTGATCCAGGACCGCCTCGACGAAGATCCCGGCCATGACCTGCTCAAGGCCTGTCTGGAACTCAAGGGCACCGCGGGCAACCTCGGCTTTCCCACGATCAGCGCCGCCGCCCAATCGCTGCATCGTCTGTGCACGGACGGCTCGGGCCTCGACGCCTGCCGCGAACAGGCCGACGAACTGTCCCGCCTGGCCCTGAGCGCCGTCAAGGTCTGCGACCGCCGGCCGTGATGCTCCGATCGCCGTGACCCGGTAAACTCGTCGGCATGAGCGACGAGATGCAGATCAGCGTGATTCTTCCCGCGGCCGGTCAAAGCAAACGCTTCGCCGACGCCGAGGGTTCCAGGAGCAAGCTCGAGGTTGAACTGGACGGCCGGGCCGTGCTCGTGCGGTCGGTCGAGTTGTTCGCCAATCGTCCGGACGTGAAGCAGATCATCGTGGCCGTCGACCCGGACCACGTCGACACGTTCAAGCTCCGCTGGGGCGACAAGCTCGGGTTCCTCGGCGTCAGCATCGTGCCCGGCGGCAAGGCCGAGCGCTGGGAGACGGTCATGCGGGCGTTGGAGGCGGTCGACGGGGCGGCGACCCACATCGCCGTCCACGACGCGGCCCGTCCCCTGACCGACAAGGCGACGATTGACGGCGCGTTCAAGGCCGCCGAGTCGTTCGACGCCGTGATCCCGGGCGTGCCGGTCGATGCGACGTTGAAGAAAGCCGACTCCGAACCCGCCGCCGCGGGCGATGAGCCCGACCCCCTCGACGCGATCCTCGGCTCGGCCGGCAAACAGGTCGTCGAGGCCCGGCGGGTCATCGAGACCGTTTCGCGCAAGGACCTGTACCAGGTGCAGACCCCCCAGGTGTTCAAGCGTGACCTGCTGGTCAAGGCCTATGAACAGATCGCCGCCGGGAAGGTCGACACCGCCGCGATCACCGACGATGCGGGGTTGATCGAAGCGATGGGCCGGCCGGTGCATATCGTTCCGGGCGATCCATTCAACCTGAAGATCACGCGCCCCGCCGACCTGGACTTCGCCCGGGCGGTGCTGGCCATGCGATCGGGCAAATCCATGAGTGAAGATCTTGGCTCCAAGCGGAAGTTTCCGACCTGGGCCGAGATGGACGACGAATGAATCGATCCGCATCCAAGTAAGAACCCGGCTCTTCGCTCGCTTCACTCGCTCAGAACCGGCTTGAAAATCAAGCCCGCGAACCGAAGCGTTGGCCCAGCCGGGGCTTGTGTCGGCCCAGCCACAGCATCAGCAATCCGAACACCAGCCCCGCGATCACGATCACGACAAACTTCTCGATCAATCCGTGCGGGGTGTGCGGCTCGCCGATGCGCACCACCTCCTCGATCTGCTCCATCGTCTCGTGGCCGAGGATGTGAAGCGTCGGGATGCACACCACCGCCAGGCCGAGCTTCGCCTGGAGCCAGCGCATCCGCAGCATCACCTTGCCGTGCATCAGCACCAGCCCCACGCCCAACGCCACCGCCGTGCTGATGCCCGGGATAATCACCCAGTCGAACACCCGCGCCACGTCCGCCATGACGTCGGCCCACTGCGCGGCGGTGCGCTCGCCCCCGGCCAGCAGGATCGTCGTCACCGCCGCCAGACCCCCGACGTACATCGCCACACCGATCAGCTTGGAAATCAGCAACCAGGGCCTCAGCCCCCGCCCCGGTTTGCGGCCGTGCTTGTTCACGTAACGCGCCTCCATCCACGCGAGTGTAGCATATGCCCGAGTTATTCCGGGGGTTGTCTGAATTCCGGGGGCGGCTTAACCTGACCGCTCAACACACGCGAGCCACGAACGATGATCATCAGCTTGAACTGGCTGAATACCTACCTCGACCGGCACATCGACGCCGGCGAAGCCGACCGCGTCCTCACCGACGTGGGCTTCCCCCTCGACGGCCTCGAGCAACTCGGCACCGGCGACGTCGCACTCGATGTCGAGGTCACCAGCAATCGACCCGATTGCCTGAGCCACGTCGGCGTGGCGAGGGAGATCGCCGCCGCCACCGGCCGCTCCCTCCACGAGCCGACCATCGCCCTGCCCGATGCCGGCGAAAGCGTGGAGCGTGTCGCCGGATTGACCAACGAAGCTTCCGACCTCTGCCCCCAGTACACCGCGCGCGTCATCCGCGGCGTCAAGGTCGGCCGGTCCCCCGACTGGCTCGTCGAACGTCTTGAAGCGATCGGCCTGCGCCCGGTCAACAACGTCGTCGACGTCACCAACTTCGTCCTGCACGAGCTCGGCCAGCCGCTGCATGCGTTCGACCTGAACAAGCTCAACGATCAGCGCATCGTCGTCCGCCGCGCCGAAGAAGGCGAAGCCTTCACCGCCATCGACTCGACCCGGCACAAGCTGCGGTCGGACATGCTTGTCATCGCCGACGGCCGGGTTCCCGTGGCCGTGGCCGGGGTCATGGGCGGGCTTGACTCCGAGGTCGGCGAAGCGACGACCGACGTGTTGCTGGAAGCGGCCCGGTTCGAACCGCTGAGCGTGCGCACGACCAGCCGCGCGTTGAAACTGTCCAGCGACTCCAGCTATCGGTTCGAGCGCGGCGTCGATCCGCGGGGCGTCGATCGTGCCGCCGAACGCGCCGCCCAACTGATCCTCGACCTCGCCGGCGGCAAGCGGTGCGCCGGCGTGCTCAGCGAAGGTCAGCCCATGTCGACCGGTGAGCCGATGCGCGTGTCGATGCGGCCGGAGCGCTGCCGCATGCTGCTGGGCATCGACCTCGATACGAAGCGCATGGCCGAGTTGCTCGCGGCGCTGGGGCTTTCACCCGTCGAGGACGGCGATGCGATCGCCTGCACGATTCCCTCGCATCGACTGGATCTGGAGCGTGAAGCGGACCTCATCGAGGAAGTCGCCCGCATGCATGGGCTGGACAACGTGCCGTTGTCGGATCGGATGACCATCGCCGCCCGTCCGCCGCAGCGCATCGTCCAGGCCCGTCAACTGGCCGGCCGCGTGCTGGTCGCCCACGGCTACCACGAAACGATCACCTTCTCGACCGTCGCGCCCCAGGCGACGGCGTTGTTCGCCGAGACCGGCGGGTCGTACAAGCCGATCATGCTCGAAGACGAGCGCGCCGCTTCGCCGATGCTCAGGCCGACGCTGTTGCCGAGCCTGCTGGAGGTGCGCAAGACCAACCAGGACGCCGGCAACAAAAACGTGAAGCTGTTTGAAGTCGCCCGGACGTTCGGCATCAGGGACGATCGCTACCGGGAGATGACCGAGCTGGGCCTGCTGGCCGACGCCGCGGACGCCGCTTCGGTCCGTGCGTTGCGCGGGACGCTGGAAGAGCTGGGCCAGTCGCTGGGCTGGCGGAACCTGGAGTTCGTCGACGCCGGCAAATTGACCCCGCGATGGGCCGGGGCCGCGGGCATGATCGTCGACCCCTACGACAAGCCCGGCCGCATCCTCGGCATCTTCGGCCGGGCGTCGGATGACGTGCTCAAGCAATTCGATCTGACCGCGCCGGTCGACCTGGCGTGGCTGGACTACGACAAGCTCATCGAGGCCTACCCGCCGCAACCGGAGGTGGCGCAGTTGCCGCGTTTCCCGGCGATCGAGCGGGACCTGTCGGTGATCGTGGATGAAACGACTCGCTGGCGCGAGATCGCCTCGGGCATCGACAAGACCGAGCCCGAACTGCTCGAGTCGGTCGAATTCGTCACCACCTACCGCGGCAAGCAGGTCGGCAAGGGGCGCAAGAGCGTGACCTTCCGCATGAGCTTCCGCGACCCCGAGCGCACGCTCCGCCATGACGAAGTCGACCCGCAGGTCGACAAGGTCGTCGCCACATTGAAAGCGGATGTAAACGCGGAACTGCGCGCCTGAGCCGCTTGCGGCTTAGCACATCCTGACACATCCACGGCGCGCGTCGGCTAAGCCGCAAGCGGCTATAGCTCCGCTTCGTCGAGGATGCGGACCCGGCCGTCTTCGACTTCGAGGCGGCCTTCAGCGAACAATTGAATGGCCTGGGGATAGGCGATGCGTTCTTCGTGTTGTACGCGGTCCTGCAGGCTCTGCGGCGTGTCGCTGTCGCGCACCTCGCACTTGCGCTGCAGGATGATCGGGCCGTGGTCGTACTCGTTGTCGGCAAAGTGGACGGTGCAGCCGGACTCGCGGTCGCCGGCGGCCAGGACCGCCTCATGCACCTTGATCCCGAACATCCCCTGGCCCCCGTGCCGGGGCAGCAGGGCCGGGTGAATGTTCATCACCCGCCACTTGAAGTCGCCGGGGATCTCGACCAGCGACAGGAACCCGGCCATGACGACCAGGTCCACGTCCGCCACGCGCATCAACTGGAAGATGCGCCGGCTGAAAGCTTCGGTCGAGTCGAACTGTTTACGTGGGACGACGTTGACCGGCAGGCGCATCGCGCGGGCCCGGTGGATCCCCACCGCCTGCGGGTTGGAGCTGATCACCAGGGCGATCTCGGCGCTGACCTTGCGGTGGCGGATGCAGTCGGCGATGTTGAGCATGGTCGAGCCGCCGCCGCTGAGCAGGATGCCCAGGCGCAGCGGGCCGGTGCGTTCGGTCGTCGGATTGTTGGCTTGATCGGTCATGTGCCAGGCCTCCCTATGGGCAATATACTCGGGCAACCGATGTCGAACCAGACGACAACCCGACTCGCGCCCAGCCCGACCGGCGCGCTGCACCTGGGCAACGCCCGCACGTTCCTGATCAACTGGGCGATGGCCCGGCAGCGCGGCTGGCGCGTCGTGTTGCGCATCGAGGACCTTGACTCGCCCCGCACCAAGCCCGGCGCCAACGCGCAGGCGATCGACATCCTCCAATGGCTGGGCATGGACTGGGATGACGGGCCTTACGGGCAACTGGCCGATCTCGCGCCGTATCGGCGGGCGCTGACGACGTTGGCCGAGCGTGGGTTGATCTACCCCTGCACCTGCACGCGCAGCGAGATCGCCCGCGCCCAGTCGGCCCCGCATGAAGACGACCATGAGCTGCGCTACCCCGGCACGCATCGGCCCGACGAGCCGAGCGCGATCGAGTACCGCGCGGACACCGACCAGGCCTGGCGCGTGATCGTCCCGGATTGCGAAACGATCGTGCGCGATGAGTTGCATGGCCCGCTCTGCATCAATGTCCAGCAACAGGTCGGCGACTTCGTCGTCGCCACCAAGCAGGGCCTGCCCGCGTACCAACTGGCGGTCGTGGTTGACGATGCCCGGCAGGGGGTCGATGCGGTCGTGCGCGGCGACGACCTGCTGCGATCGACCGCCCGACAGGCGCTGCTGTACGACATGCTCGACCTGGAGCCCCGGCCGGCTTACTGGCATGTGCCGCTGGTATTGGGTGAGGATGGTCGACGGCTGGCCAAGCGGCACGGCGACACGCGCCTGGTCGAGTACCGCCGCCGCGGCGTGCGGCCGGATGCTATCATCGGACTCATCGCGGCATGGTCAGGTTGCGGCGAGCGGCGGCCGATGACCGCCGCCGCGTTTGTGCGGGAATTCAGCATCGACCACCTGCCGCGCGGGGCCGTGACGTTTACGAACGATGACCACGACTGGCTGGTGGAGCAGACCGCATGACCTCCGGAAGTGATACATCCAGGACAGCCCGCAAGTCCGAGCTTGTTGTCGCGGTGGGGATGGTCGTGCTCATTGCCGCGATCGTCACGTTTGGCGTGTTGAAGTGGCAGGCCGGCGATGCGCCGGTCGTCGAGATCAACGCTGATGAGTGGACGCGTAAGCAGCCGACCGAGACGTTGACGATTCATGGGCGGGCGTTTGAATTGGAACTGGCGGTGGGCCGGGAGCAGACCAGCCGGGGGATGATGGGCCGGGCGTATGTCGAGCCGAACAGGGGGATGCTGTTCGTCTTTCCCGAGGCGCGGACGCGCTGGTT
>CAYYPN010000160.1:0-6940 GCA_964473545.1 uncultured Planctomycetaceae bacterium | reverse complement strand
CGGAGCCTTCCTTGACCAGCCCGAGCAGGATGTGCTCGGTGCCGATGTATTCGTGGTTAAAGCGTTGGGCCTCCTGGTTGGCCAGGGCCATGACTTTGCGGGCACGATCGGTAAAGCGTTCAAACATTTCACACTCCCGGGTGGGAAATCGGCACAAACGGCAGGCGAATCCAGCCGTCGAGGACATTATAGCCGCCCACCGGCTCATAACCTCAACTGCAACGGCCGTGCCGAATCACTATCGGCCGTGAAGGCGGTGTGCGTCCACAGGGCGTGTTGCGGCAACCTCGACCTGCCGCACCGGGTAAAGGCCGGCGAATCGCTGCCAATGTGTCAGGGGAGGGTTCGGGGTTGCTTTAACCGGGCCGCATCGATCGGCCGCGAAAGGTGCGGGTGAAAAAAACCCCGCGAACGTGTGGCGCGACGTCCGAGGGGTCTTGAACGCCGGGGCGGCGCGATGCGCCGCGGGCGTTGCTTTTTCATGTTATCGCAGGCTTCAATTCATTGCTGCTCACGCAGTGCCTGCCAGAACTGATCCTCCGCTTCCGTGAATTGTTCAAAACTCTGGTGCAGCTTGTCAAGCATCATCTTCAAATTCTCATCATCCGACGCCAGCGCCGAGCCCTCGCGTTCGGCCAGCGCCCGCAGCGAATCGGCCGTCGAATCCAGCGTCCCCGCCGCCAGCGCGAAGCTGCGTGCCGCATCATAAAGGTTTTCCGTCTCCAGTTCCTTGTCCGTCGGCTTGTAAAGCAGACGCCAGGGCGCGCGGCGAATCTCGATCGACGCCAGCTTCAACTGGTCGCTGGTCAGGCGCATGTTCGCGATCATCTTCTCCAGCACCGGCCGCTGCGTCGTGACCGTCGACTTCAACTCGCTCGTCACCGTCTTCGCGTCGTCCATGGCGCTGTTGGCCTTGTCCAGGGCGGTGGTGATCTTCTGCATCGTCTCGTTGCGGACGCGGTCGGTGATCGCCCGGGTGTTGTCCATCGTGTCGCGGGCCTTGGCGAGCGTCTCGGTCAGCACCGGCTTGTTCTCCGCCAGCATCGCCCTGGCCGTGGCCAGCGCCTGTCGCAGCGGGCTGTTCGGATCGAGCATCATCTTCGCTTCGCCCAGCGCCGCGTCGGCCCGGGTGGTGATCGACTCGACCCGGGCGAGGATGCGTTTGAGCTGATTCGGGTCGGCGGTGGCCTGGGCGGTCAGTTGCTCGACGTTGGCGATGATGTTGCGGATCTGCTGGCGTTGGGCGTCGCCGATGCCCATGTCGCTGATCGCCTGCTTGATCGCCGGGCTCTTGGCCAGGTTGCCGGGGATCGGCCCGTCGCCGGGCTCGTACGCCCAGGTCTGGCCCAGCCGCTCGGCGCCGGTCTGCGGGTCCTTGGCCTGGTCGCCGATCGCCGAGCCGACGTCGGCGATGTTCAACGCCGCCCCGGCCCCGATGAACTGCGTGACCAGCTCGATGCGGGCGTTGTCGTAAAGCCTGTACCGCTCGGGGATTTCAAAGGTCACGAGCTGGTGGGTGACGCGGTCGCCGTCGTCGTCGGCCTGCTCGATGTTGGTCACGGTGCCGATGGGGTAGCTGCCGATGGTGACCGAGGCCCCTTCGCGCAGGCCCTTGACGCCGTCGGCCAGGAGGTAGCGCACCTGGACCTGCTGCATGCGTGTGAACATCGCCTCGAAATCGCTGAGCAGGATGATGACGAGAAACGCGACGACCAGTCCGGCAAGGACGAAGGCGCCGGCTTTGACGTTGCTGCGATCGGTGGCCATGAGTTGCTTTGCTCCGAATGACGTTGATGCCGCGGGCGGTTACGAACTCGACGCGGCCTTCACCGAGCGCGACGGCACGATGCTCGGGCCCGGCGCCATCGGCTGAACCGCTTCCGGACCCAACAGGTCCTCCGCGTAATTGGTCGTCTGCTTGCGCTGCGTGATCGGGCCTTCCGCCTCGCCGCGCAGGAACTGGCGGATCAACTGCCCGTCTTCATCCAACTGGTCCGCGGGCGCGTCGCGCATGCGTCCAAACCACTGCCGATCCTCCACCGCCAGCACCCGACCCTTGTCGAGCATGACCATGCGGTCGGCGATGGTAAAGGCTGAATCCATCTCGTGGGTCACCACCACGCTGGTCACGCCCAGCTTCTTGGTCAGGTCGACCATGAGCTGATCGATCTCGGCACTGGTGACGGGGTCGAGGCCCGCGCTGGGCTCGTCGTAAAACAGGATCTGCGGATCGAGGGCGAGGGCCCGGGCGAGGCCGGCTCGCTTTTTCATCCCGCCGGAAATCTGGGCCGGGTACTTGCCGGCATGCTCGCGCAGGCCGACCAGTTCGAGCTTGATCTTGACCATGATGTCGATGGTGGCCGAGTCGAGGTCGGTGTGCTCCTGCAGGGGCAGGGCAACGTTTTCCGCGATGGTCATGCTCTGGAACAGCGCCCCGGACTGGAAGAGGATGCCGAACTTCAGGCGAAGGTCGTTGAGCTGGGTGTCGGTCTTGTCGGTGACCTCGGTGTCCCAGAGTTTGATCGAGCCGGAGTCGGGTTTGATCGACCCGATAATCATGCGGAGCAAGGTCGACTTGCCACAGCCGGACCCGCCCATGATGACCATGGTCTGGCCGCGCATCACGTCGAAGGTGACCCCGTTGAGCACGACGAGGCCGTCGAAGCTCTTAATCACCTCGTGCAGCGAAATGACCGGCTGTTCGTTGGTCATAATCCCAATCCGGCGGCCCGACGCCGCATCCTGTCCGACCCGGTCGACAGGTTAGAATACCCCAAACCGCCCCGGGACAACACGTCGGAAGGTTCGGTCATGTGCCCGCGACTGGTCATTGCGAGCATCATAGCCGCTCCCGCCGCCCCGACAGCGCCGCGCAAGCCGCACCTTGACACCCCCCTCCCCGCGTTCTACGTTCGCTCACCCACTCCCCAGATCGCAAGGATCCCCCATGCGCGTGTTGTTGACCACGACCAGCTACCAGGACACCCCCGGCCGCCATCATGACGTGCTCGAAGCCAGCGGTTTCGAGGTCGTCCGTGCCCGCGGCCCGCTCGACGAAGCCCGGATGCTCGAACTCATCGAGGCCGAAGGCCCCTTCGACGCCACGCTCAACGGCGACGACGCGTTCACCGCCCGGGTCATCGACGCCCTGCTGCCCGAGTGCAAGGCCCTGGCCAAGTACGGCATCGGGCTCGATTCGATCGACGTCAACCACGCGACCCGCAGGAAGCTGCCCGTGCTGTTCACGCCGGGCGTGAATCACACCACCGTCGCCGAGCATGCGATCGGGCTGATGATCGCCGCGAGCAAGCACTTCTGGCCCCACCTGCGGGCGGTCAAGGGCGGCGAATGGAAGCGCATCACCGGCAACGAACTGGCCGGCAAGACCCTGGGCATCCTCGGGCTGGGGCGCATCGGCAAGGAGGTCGTCAAGCGCGGCGTGGCGTTCGGCATGGACCCGATCGCCTTCGACGTGTACTGGGACGAGGCTTTCGCCCAAGAGTTCAAGGTCGAGAAAGCCGCCGCCATGGAGGACGTGCTGACGAAGGCCAACGTGGTCAGTCTGCACATGCCCGCGACGGACCAGACGCGGCAGTTCCTCAACGCTGCCCGCATCGCGTCGATGCCCGACGGGGCGATCGTGGTCAACACCGCCCGCGGGACGCTGATCGACGAGCAGGCCGTCGCCGACGCCTGCCGGTCGGGCAAACTCAAGGCCTACGCCGCCGACGTGCTCGCCGAGGAGCCGATGAAGGCCGGCCACCCGTTCCAGGCCATCGACAACATCATCATCACCCCCCACGTGGGCAGCCGCACGTTCGAAAGCGTCGAACGCCAGGCCCTGCGCGCCACGCACAACGTCATCAACTTCCTCAACGGCGACAGCGACTACATCCAGGCGAACGAGTGGTAGATGGTCAGTGGTCGGGAGTTTCGATGGTTCGGTTCGACTCCCCGCGCCCACTGCCGTGCGGCATGAGCTGTGCCATCCACGCCGGTTCTGAGTCCTGAGCGAAGCCGAAGGACGAAGAGCCGGATGTCCGCCGAATGCCCCTAAAAAACCTCTTTGTAACTTCCTCCTCGCGCCGCTAAGCTTGCTTGGGATTGCGGGACTTGCCCGGCAAGGAGTGGGCCATGCGTCAAAACGGATTGCTGATCGTTGTGATGTTCGGAGCCGTCGCCGTGCAGGCCGCGGGTCAGGATCGCGTCGCCGTCGACCCGACCGATCCGGTCCGCGTCACCGTCTACTGGGAAAACGACGGCGGACCGGTCGGCAGTTTCAACAACACCGATCGCCATTACACCAACGGTCTGGCGCTGGGCGTGACCCATCAACCGGCGTGGGCGAAGGATGTGGCGAAGGTCATCCCCTTCGACACCGAGTTCGGGGCCGACGAATACGGCATGGGCTACATCACCGGCCAGCTCATGTTCACCCCCGCCGATCTCAAGCAGACCCAGCCGATCACCGACGACCGGCCCTACGCCGGCTACCTCTATGCCGGGGCCTATTTCCAGCGGGCCAACGACCACACGCTCGATCATTTCGAGCTTGACGTGGGGATGACCGGCCCCTCCACCCACGCCGACGACCTGCAGCGGCAGACTCACGATCTGGTCGGCGGGGTCGAGCCGCGCGGCTGGGACAATCAACTCCACGATGAGGTGACGTTCAACTTCACGCTGCGCAAAACGTGGAAGCTGCCTTTGATCGAACCGGGGGCGGACGGTTTCACGGTGGAACTGTTGCCGGAGCTGGTCGGGCGGGTCGGCACGGTGTGGCGTGACTTCGAGTTCGGCGGTACGTTGCGTTTCGGGATCAATCTGCCGGATGACTTCGGCCCGCCGCGCATCGCCCGCCCCGCCGACGCCGTGGGCGACGGGCCGCGCGGGTGGAGTCTGTACGGCTTCGGCCGCGCCGCCGGGCGCGCGGCCGAGCACAACCTGTTTATCGAAGGCAACAACTTCCGCGAGTCGCTGGGCGTGCAGGCCGAGCCGTTCGTCGGCGAGTTCACCGTGGGCGCGGCGTTGGGCTGTCACTGGACCCGGTGGTCGGTCGACGTGACCTACAGCTACACGATGCGCACCGACGAGTTCGAGGACCAGGCCGACAGCGACGCGTTCGCCAGCCTGGTGCTGAGCGCGACGTACTGGTTCGATTGAACCTCACGGCACGAGGCCCGCGGGCGCGATCAGGACGGTTCGGCGAAGATGACGGTCCGCCCGGTTTTGGCGACGGGCCGGTAGCCCTGCGATCGCAGGAAAGCCGCCACGTCGTCATCCGCCTCGGCCGTATCCAGCATCCCGGCCAGACATTCGACCAGCAACAGGCGCGGCCGATACTTCGTCCAGTCGTTGGACCGCAGCACGTCCAGGTCCGTCCCCTCGGCATCCACCGCGAGGAAATCGATGGCGACCGCGTCGGGCAGGTGCTGATCCAGCAGTTCCGCCAGCGGCATCGTGGGCACGGAAACCTTCTGGAGCAGGCGGCAATTGCCCCGGGCCTCACGCCGGGCGGCGAGGTCGGCGTCGAACGTGTTGTACTCGCCGACATCGAAGACGTGGAAGGTCATCCGGCCACGGGTCGGGGCGATGCCACATTCGACATTGATGTCCCGGGGCCGTTCGCGGTCGAACGCCCGCATGCCACCGGGGATGGGGTCGACGTTGATCCCCCGCCAGCCCTGTTGCCAGAAATAGCAGGTATTCGAATGCAGGCGCGGGTGGTGAGCGCCGACGTCGACATAGAACCCGTCGTGCGACCGGCCCAGTCGCTCCAGGTGCGCCCGCAGGACCATATCCTCGCCCTCCTGCGCGTAACTGGGGCGCGGCCGCGCCGTCACCCGGCGGCTGTAGAGGCGATACACCCAGCCGTACATCCGAGCGGGAAGGATCCTTCGAGCCAGGTCGCGCAGATTCATGGGGCCACCCTTGCCGTCCAGGTGATTGGTCTGGTTACCGCACGATCCGTGCGCCGCCGCCAGCGACGACGTGTTCGAGTTCTTTGAGGGTGATCTCGGATGTGTCGCCGCGGGTGGTCATGAGCATCGCCCCATGACACGTGCCGTAGTTCACCGCCTCTTCCGGGGGCTTGCCGGTGAGGAAGGCGTAGGTGAAGCCGGAGGCGAACCCGTCGCCGCCGCCGACGCGGTCTTCGAGAATGAGTCGTTCGAAGTTGGGGCCCTGGTGGAACTTGTCTTCCGGGGCCCAGTACAGCAGGGCCGACCAGTTATTCTCGGTGGCGTTGATGACTTCGCGGAGGGTGGTGCCGACGACCTTGATGTTGGGATAGTCGGCGGCGACCTGGCGGACCATGTCCTTGTAGCGGTCGATGGGGAGTTTGCCGCCGGAGTCGATGTCCGCGCCTTCGACCTCGTAGCCGAGCACCTTCTGGAAATCCTCCTCGTTGCCGATGAGGCAGTCGATGTATGGGACGAGCGGCCTGGTCGTCGCGATCGCTTGCTCACTCGACCAGAGCTTGGAGCGGAAGTTCAGGTCGTAGCTGACGAGGGTGCCGGCGTCGTGGGCGGCCTTGAGCGCCTCGGCGGCCACCTTGCGCGTCGACTCGCTCAGACAGGTAAAGATCCCGCCGGTGTGCAACCAGCGCACGCCTCGATCGGCGAACAGCGCTTTCCAATCCACATCGCCGGGCTTCATCCTGCTGGTCGCCGAGTGCCCGCGATCGTAGAGGGTGACCGCGGCCCGGGGGCCGACGCCGACTTCCGTCCAGTTCAAGCCGATGCGGCAATCGCGTCCGACGCCATCGTAGGCGAACCTGGGGCAATGGCTGATATCCATGCCGACGCCGCGTGCGTGGTTCTCGACGATGCGGCTGACCGGATTGTCGACGAGCCCGCCGACCCAGCCGGTGCGCAGGCCCAGGCGGGACAGGGCATAGGCGACGTTGAACTCGCCGCCGCCGACGTAGACTTCCATCTCC
>CAYYPN010000159.1:0-6989 GCA_964473545.1 uncultured Planctomycetaceae bacterium | reverse complement strand
AACAGCAATGCGCTGATTAAGGCCGAAACCTTCACGCAGAACGCTACCAGCCTGGGCAACATCTTCCCTACAACCTGGACGCAGCAGATCGTCACGTTCACCGCGCCCAGCATCACGACGCGCATCCAGTTCGTTAACTCCAGCACGACCACCGATGGCGCGGACCTGTGGTTGGATAACGTCTCTGTGACCCTCGTGCCCGAACCGGCGACGATGGGCATGCTCGGTCTTGGCGGCCTGCTCATGATGCGCCGCTGGCGCACGTCGCGGTGAGGTCCGAACACGCGGCCGCGCCCGAACGTTCGGCGCTGATTGTGGTCGTCATGGGGCCGCTTCGTGCGTGCCTTGCCGAGTCCGATCAGCCCGAGCCGTCCGGTAGCACGGCGCAAGTCGGCGCAGGTTGAGTCCGTTCTACGGCGGGATTTTCGGCTTATCTGCAAGATCAGAGTTTGCCGCGTGAACCAGATGACGTCATGACGTTCGATCTGCCGCGACAGAAATTCAACCGACTCTTTTTTCACCGGCACTGCCAACGCGACCGCACATCAAGCCGTCGTCTTGCTTGAGGAAAACGTCAACCCTTTACTCAGGAAGATTCCGCGATGTTGAAGGCAACGGGAATCGTGGCGACATGGTTTGTCGCCTTGGGGCTGGGAGTAACGCCAGCCGGCGCCGAGTCGGTCAACCTTGTTGGCAATCCTGATTTTGAAGCTCCCGAGGGCGGATCGGACAAGAAGGGAACCAACACGGTTGGCTGGACCGAGATCAACATCCACAACGACACCCCAAACGGCAGCGAGATCTGCATAGAAACCGCCGCGGACAAGGCCCACAAGGGCGACCAGTTCATCGTGTTCGGTCCCGGGACAAACTGGTCCGGATCGGCAAGGACTTGCTCCAGCAGGACCTCGCCACCGAGCCCGGGCGGGACTACCACCTGACGTTCTTCTGGGAGGCACGCGGCAGCAGCGAGGTCAAGCAATCGCTGAAGGTGCGCATCGTGAACGACCCGGCCGGCGAGAATAAGTTGGTCACGCCCGCCGAGACCTTCATGCAGGTCGCCATCGGTCTGAGCGATATCTCGCCTGAGACCTGGACACAGCAAACCATCGAATTTACCGCCCGAAGCACGACAACACGCATCAGTTTCATCAACGTCAGCAAGGCCACGGATGCGGCCGACTTGTGGCTGGACCACATTTCGGTGATCGCCGCCGAGGCGGAGCAGTGAGGGTGAGTGTGTTTCGACAGCCCGCTCGTCATGATTAAGGCCATCAGGCCGAGTGATTTCTTGCGATATAGCCATGGGCGCTTGATGAAACCGATCAACCGGGGGCTGCTGAGGTAGCGGTCGGCCTGGCGGTGGTACTCATCCGCTGGTTCGACTTCAAAGATATTCAGATCAATGCTCAGGTCCATCGTGTTCCTCGTCGTGCGCGGCGCGTGGCCGGCGGTGTGGACCTTCCCCGTCAATCGCCCGACCGACAACGAGAGCGAGTACCAATGGTCGTACCTGAAGTTCGATCTGGCGGATGCCCCGCGATCCGCGAGCAAGGCGACGTTGCATCTGAAGGTCGCGAAGGGCGCCCGGACCGACGGCGGCAAATCCTGGTGGTTCGACGTATACCGCGGGCTGGACGATTCGTGGAGCGAGTCGACGTTGAGCTGGAGCAATCGCCCGACGTTTGACGCGATGTTCCTCGATCAGGTGCACACGCAAGCCGGCGCGGGCAGTTGGATCGAGGTCGACGTGTCCGACTTCATCAAGCGGGAACTGGCCGGCGACCGCAGGGCGACGCTGGTGCTGGCCGAGGTGTTGCAGCAGAAGTGGGACGTCGAATTCCACAGCAGCGAGGCCGCGCCGGAGGATCGGCCTTACCTGAGCATCGACGGCCGCAAGGTCGTCGATGCCGAAGACGGCTACGTTTATCCCGCCCGGCCCGAGCAGAGCTTCGGCGACGTCAACGAGTGGACGACGCTCGGCCTGTACTGGGAACCGGGCAAGCTGGAGTTCTACGTCAACGACCAGCTTCGCCACACGTACACGAGCGAGGAGGTCTGCCGGGTGCCGTCGTTCCTGCTGCTGTCGGCCCAGATCGGCGGATGGGATGGCAACGCCAAGGACAAGGACCAGCATTTCGACCCGCATCTGCCCGGGTCGATGTACGTCGACTACGTGAAGATGTGGTCGGGCACGAAGGCCGAGTAATCCCTGTACACTGGACCCGGGCGCAGCGACCTGGCCGCGCCCGGGGTGCATCCATCATTAACGGAGTTATGCCATGTCCGTGCAGTTTGTTGACCAGGGGATTCGGCGATTCGACGGCGAGCACCTGCTGCAGATCGCGATGCCGATCGGCGGAATCGGCGCCGGGTGCGTGAGCCTGTCGGGCAATGGGGGGTTGCAGGATTTCGCCACACACAACAAGCCGGCGATCACCGCGCTGCCCGACGGCCACGGCCGTCACGAGTCAGCCTTCGCCTTGCTGCACATCAAGGGCGACGAGCCCATCACCAAGCTCGTCGAAGGCCCGCTGCCGCCGGAGAAAGTCTACGACCAGGGCTTGAAGGGCCAGGGCTATCGGCAGGGCGGGCACGAGGGCCTGCCGCGGTTCGAGCGGGCGACGTTTGACGCCGAATACCCGTTCGGCCACGTGCATCTGAGTCACGCTCGCGTGCCGCTTGACGTGAAGGTCACCGGATTCAGCCCGTTCATCCCGCTGGACGATCGCAGCTCCGGCATGCCGTGCGCCATCCTCGTGTACACGCTGACCAACCCGACCGATGCGCCGGTGGAGTTCGAGCTGTCCTATCACATGTCGCACATGGCGCCGGCGAGCGACCATCGCAAGGGCGACCGCAACACACCCATCGACGGGTTCGGCATCGCCTTCACCAACACCGAGCATCCCGACGCCGAGCGTTTCGGCAGCCTCGCGTTGGGCGTGATCGGGCACACGCCGCGCATCAAGGCGATGTGGGTGCGCAGCGGATGGTTCGACTGGATCAATGCCTTGTGGCGCGAGGTGTCGACCGGCACGTTCACCGGGAACGACGGCAAGACCGACGGCAATACCCACGGCCACAACGGCGGATCGATCCTCATGCCCGGCAAGCTCGACCCCGGCGCGTCGGTCACGTATCCGATCGTCATGACCTGGCACTTTCCCAACTGTCACTACGACCGCGGCACGCCGCCGGCCGAGTGTGGCGACGATTGTGCGTGTCATGGTGAAGGCGACGCGCCGCCGGCGCCGAAGTGGAAGCCTTACTACGCCGGCCAGTGGCCCGACGCCCGGGCGGTGGCGTTGGAGGTGCGTGATCGTTATGCCGAGCTGCGGCGGCGGACGCGGGCGTTCCGGGACGGCCTGGCGTCCAGCGATCTGCCGCCGGTCGTGATCGATGCGATCAGCAGCAACCTGGCGATCCTCAAGTCGCCGACCGTCCTGCGGCAGGCCAACGGGAACGTCTGGGCGTGGGAGGGATGTTTCTGCGAGGGCGGCTGTTGTCCGGGGTCCTGCACGCACGTGTGGAACTACGCCCAGGCGATGCCGCACCTGTTTCCCCCGCTCGAGCGGACGTTCCGTGAACAGGAACTCGAACGCTCCATGGATGAGCAGGGGCACATCAACTTCCGTGCCGCCTTGCCCGACGGCCCGACCCGGCACGACCACCATCCCGCCGCCGATGGTCAGCTTGGCGGCATCATGAAGGTCTATCGCGACTGGCAGATCAGCGGTGACGATGACTGGTTGTCTCGTATGTTTCCGCTCGTCCACCGCAGCATCGACTACTGCATCGCCCGCTGGGACCCCGATGAGCGGGGCGCCCTGTTCGAGCCCCACCACAACACCTATGACATCGAGTTCTGGGGTCCCGATGGCATGTGCACGAGCATCTACATCGGCGCCCTGTGCGCCATGGCCGAGCTGTGCGTCGCCGTCGACAGGGACGACCTTGCCCGGCGGTATCGCGACCTTGCCGCACGCGGCGCCGCTTACATGGACGAGCATCTGTACAACGGCGCGTACTACATGCAGCGGGTCATGTGGGATGACCTGCGTGACCAGTCCTTCGCCCAAGCCATGAGCGATGTGGATGACAACGCGCCGGAACTCGACCGCATCCTCAAGGCCCAAGGCCCCAAGCATCAGTACGCCAACGGCTGCCTGTCCGACGGCGTGATCGGTGCGTGGATGGCCCGCATGTACGGCATCGACACGCCCATGACCCCCGCCCCCGGAAACCCCGGCAACGTGGTGAGCACGCTCAAGGCCATCCACAAGTACAACTTCAAGCTGGACCTGTTCGAGCACGCCTGCACGCAACGACCCGGTTACGCGATGGGCCATGAGCCGGGCTTGATCCTGTGCACCTGGCCGCACGGCGATCGGCCCACGCTGCCGTTCGTGTACAGCGACGAGGTCTGGACCGGCATCGAGTACCAGGTCGCCGCCCACTGCCTCGCCGAGGGGCTCGTCGACGAAGGGCTCGAGATTGTCCAGGGCGTCCGCGACCGTTACGAAGGTCACGTTCGCAACCCGTTCAACGAGTACGAATGCGGCAACTTCTACGCCCGCGCCATGGCCAGCTATGCATTGCTCGCGGCGATGACCGGCATCCGTTACTCGGCCGTGCAGCGAACCCTGCACCTCGAACGGGATTTCCAGGGCAAGGCCTTCCTTGCCACCGCCACCGGCTGGGGCACGGTCAACGTGCGCGACCACCAACTGACCATCGAGCTGGTCGAAGGTGAGCTTGCGGCCGAACGCGTCGTTTGCGGCCGCGGCGACTCCGCCCGCACGCTCGACGTCCACGTCACCGCCACGGCCGGCGAGTCTGCTACCATCAACCTCACCTGACTCACTCACGGAGCCATCGCCATGTCCGCCGACTTCACCTACACCGACATCGCCGGGATGATCGATCACTCGCTGCTCAACCCCGCGACGACCTGGCTGCAGCTTGTCACCGGGATCGAACTGGCCAAGGCTTACGACGTGGCGAGCGTGTGCATCATGCCCTACGCCCTGGCCGAGACCGCACGTCGGCTCGAGGGCACAACCGTGCAACCCAGCACGACGATCGGCTTCCCGCATGGCGGCCACACCACCGAAGCCAAGGTCGCCGAAGCCCGCCGCGCCATCGCCGACGGCTGCACCGAACTGGACATGGTCTGCAATATCTCCAAGGTCCTGTCCGGCGATTGGGACTACGTCCGCGACGACATCCAGGCCGTCATCGACCCCGCCCACGACGCCGGCCGCAAGGTCAAGGTCATCTTCGAGAACTGTTACCTCGACAACGAGCACAAGATTCGCCTGTGCGGGATCTGTAACGAACTCGGCGCCGACTGGATCAAGACCTCCACCGGCTACGGCACCGGCGGGGCGACCGATGACGACCTCAAGCTCATGGTCCAGCACGCCGGGCCCGGAATTGCGGTCAAGGCCGCCGGCGGCGTGCGCACGCTGGACCGCGCCCTGGAAGTCCGAGCCATCGGCGTCACGCGCATCGGCGCCTCGGCGACCCGGCCCATCCTCGACGAAGCCCGCCAGCGCCTCGGCCTCGACCCCATCGAGGTCCCCGACGCACCCGTCGCCGGCTACTGACCCGCCACGTGCAAACTCCGATGTCCGGAATGGGGTACCCCCCAAGCCGCCATGCCTCGCGTAACGCGAGGGAGTGCAGCTATTTAACCGCTTGCCGCGGCATGTCAGTGTCATGTCAGGCCTGACATGCGGAAAAAAATCTTGCCGCTATATCGCATGCCCCGGCAAAATGTTGCGCCGCCTCACCTGAACAGGGGGGACAAACCGGCGCATGCGGACGAGGTCATCGCGCAGGTCATAAAGTCACGCAGACGCGAAGAAGATCCTGGTGGACTTTGCTTCGCGTCTGCGTGACCTGGTGGGCGTATCGCGTTGCCCGGGGATGGTGATCCCCGGGCTTTATCGTTGATGCGTATTCAGGGCTGGGTCGTCAACGCCGGCGGCGGAGCAGGGCGAGGCCGCCGACGCCGAGCAGGGCGATCGACGCCGGTTCGGGGATGACCTTGACGATCTGGATCCCGGTGATGCTCGATCGCCAGTTATCGACGTCGGACGGGCCGACCTCGAACTGGTCGTGGATCAGTTCGAAGCTGTCGGCGGTGTTCATGTAGAAGCGGATGTAGTTGCCCTTGTCGCCGGCCGCGTCGTTGGGATCGGTGGCGGCGCTTTCGTTGAAATTGCCGCCGAACCAATTGGTGTGGTAGTACTTGGTCGAGTTGGGATCGACCGATCCGGCCGCGCCGCCGGCGACGGCGATGCTGGCCAGTCCGTCACCCGGGTTGGCGGGGGAGTTGAAGTACGCGATCACGTCGTAGTAGGCGTAGGGGATGTTGTTGAAGGTGAAGGTGCTGATGTGTCCGGTGTTGGGGCCGGTGTTGAATCCGTTTTGCATCAGCAACAGGTTGGGGCCGGTAAACCCCCACGCGCTGTTAGTTTGGGTGAAGCCGGCATTCCAGTCGATGCTCATGCCGGCGACGACGTTGTTGGCGTCGTCGCGCACGGTGCCGGCGGGCAGCACGCTGGTGGGGCCGCTGTTCGCCGGCGTGTTATTCCAGTAGGCCTGCGGGACCAGCCCGGCGACCTGGTCAGGCGGGATTGGCGTGATCTGTCCACCGAGATTCAAGCCGATCGAATCACCCAATGCGCCGGCCGATCCCCACGTCATCACCGCCGCCACAAACAGACCGGACGCTACACCAAGGAAATGCCTGCTGGACATGTATTCTCTCCTACGTTTTCCAGTGCCAGATGCGAGCACAATCGGTAACCTGCTGTCGTTCGGTTGCCGCCGGCGGGTGTGAGGTGGTCCGGGGCAACGTCGGCCGCATTTACCCGACGCCGAACGACGTTGCGGGCATGCGCGACCATTTTATCTTGTTAAATAGTCGCCCCTGAAAATCTTCGCTGAATCGATGAATGCAGGGTGAACTTGGGTTT
>CAYYPN010000158.1:0-7015 GCA_964473545.1 uncultured Planctomycetaceae bacterium | reverse complement strand
TTGATCATGTACCGCTGGTACTGCTCGGTGAACAGGTCCGGGTCATTGACGAACAGCACGATCGTCGGCGGGTTGGCGACGACCTGGGTGACGTAGTAGACCTTGGCGCGGGTGCCGAGCTTGCTCGACGGGCCGCGGGCTTCGAGGATCTGGCGGACGGCCTGGTTGAGCTCGCCCGTCCCCACGCGCGCCGAGGCCTGCTCGTGCAGTTTCACCGCGGTCCGCATCGCGTCGGTGACGTGGTCGTTGTGGATCGCCGAGGTGAAGATGATCGGGGCGTGATCGAGCCCGCGCAGCATGTCGCTGATGTATTCCAGGTAGTCGTCGGGGGTCCGCTTCTCCTCGGCCAGGTCCCACTTGTTGATGACGATGACGCAGGGCTTGTAGTGCTTTTGAATGTGCTGGCTGAGCTTCTTGTCGACCTGGCTGATCGGCGCGGTCGCATCGATCAACAGCAGCACCACGTCCGCCCGCCGGATCGACCGCAGCGTCCGATGCAGCGAGTAGTATTCGATGTCATTCTCAAGACTCTTGCGCTTGCGGGCGCCCGCGGTGTCGATGACGGTGAATACATGCTCATCCATCTCGACCCGCACGTCGATCGAGTCACGGGTCGTGCCCGCCAGCTCGTTGACGATGACCCGCTCGCTGCCGGCCAGGGCGTTGACGAACGTGCTCTTGCCCGCGTTGCGCTTCCCGACAATCGCCACCAGCATCTCGCTGGGTTTGGGCGGCACACGTTCGGCTTCCCAGTCGATGTTTTCGCCGACGGCGTCGACGAAGTCCCACTTGCCGCGCTGCGTGGTGGCGCTGACCATGACGGGCTCGCCGAAGCCCAGCCGCATCGCCTCCATCGCCTCGGCTTCGTGCTTCTCGTCGTCGACCTTGTTGACGAGAAGCACGATCGGAATGCGCTTGCCCACGCGCCGCCGCAGAAGGTTGGCCACCTGTTCGTCGAGCGGCGTCAGCCCCGTGTGGGCATCGAGCACGAATACGACCAACTGCGCCTCGTCGACGGCCGTGCCGATCTGGCGTTCGATGTCGTCGGTGAGAACGTGGTAGGTGTTGTCGTCGGAGTACACGCCGTACCCGCCGGTGTCGATGACCTCGCACCAGCGCGGGGCTCCACCCTTGGATTCGGGCGGCAGTTCCAGTTCACAACTGACCCGGTCGCGTGTCACGCCCGGCACGGCATCGACGATCGACACCCGCCGCCCGGCGAGCATGTTCAACAGGCTGCTCTTGCCCACATTGGGCCGACCCACAATGGCAACTTTGGGAAGCATGGTGACAGTGTAGCGAATCGCGAACAGCCAATAGCGAACAGGAGTCACGAAACCTTGAAGCAGGTCCCTGTCGCCTGTTCGCTTTTCGCTATTGGCTATTCGCTTGTTCCCTCCACTTCTCCTCCGCATCCGGTAAACGCACGTACATCGGCGTCAGCTCATACGCATCGACATAGCGGCCCTGTGCGGCCAGCGCCCGGCCGATCCGCCAGACGACCTGGCTGCGCGGGCGGGCCAACTCCCTGGCCAGCACCCGTACATCCGGGGCCGACCACCCTTCCGGGGGCGGGGGCTTGTCCGCGACAATCGCCAGCGGCCTCGCGGCACGGGCCAGCGCTTGCTCGCAGGTCAGCAGCGCCGCGTCGCCTTCACGCCGCCAACGCTCGCCCGATCGTTCAAACAAACCGGTAAACCAGCGTCCCCCCTTCGCGTTGAGCATCACCGCCACATGCGGCAGATCCACCGGTGCGTTCTCAACCACCACATCCAGCGTCGGCACGGCCACGAGCCGGCAGCCGGTCACCCGCGCCAGCATCTTCGCCGTCGTCACCGCCACACGCAGTCCCGTGAAGCTGCCCGGCCCGACCGACACGTACACCTCGGCCAGGTCGGCGGGCGTCAGGTGGTGCTTCTCGAACATCGCATCGATGCGCGGCAGCAGTTCCACCGCGTGGCGCCGCTGCTCAGGCAGGTCGATCGACTCGGCCACCGCCCCGCCGTGACCGAGCGTCACGCTGCCGTCGCGGCTGGAGGTTTCTATCGCCAGGCTGACCGATTCGTCGGGCATCGCCCGGGCATTGTAAGGCCAGCCCGACGATGCTGCCGATCACTCGGACCCCGCCGCGCCGCCTTCGAGGCTGACCTGCAGGTGGACGGCGTCGCCGATCATCCCGTTGGCGATGCCGTAGTTCATGCCGAAGTCGCTGCGCTGGACGGTGAAGTCCGAATGCACACCGGCGAGGGCCTTGTCGCGCACCGTGCCGACGCCGACGACCTCGACCGGCAGCGTGACCTCGTGCGTCTGTCCGTGCAGGCTGAGCTTGCCGGTCGCGTGCGCCGCGCCCTCGTCGTCATACTCGACCGATGCGCCGATGAACTGGATGGTCGGGAACTTGTCGACGTTGAAGAAGTCGCCCGAACGCAGGTGGGTGTCGCGCTGGGCCACGGCGGTGTCGATCGAGTTGGCGTCGATGGTCAGCTTGACGTCGGTGAGCTGCTGTTCCTCATCGAGCGTGAACGAACCGCGGAAGCTGTTGAAGCGGCCATGCACCCAACTCACACCCGCGTGCTTGATGTGGAAGCTCACCGACGAGTGGGCCGGGTCGACGTTGTAAGTCGTGCTGTCATGCTGGGCGTAGCCGACCCCGCCCAGGGCGGCGAGGGCAACGGCAACGACGAGGACACGGAAGTGCGTGAACATGCTGGACCTTTCGACTGAAGTTGCGTTGGATCAGGCGACGCATGATAGGCGCGCCGCCCGACAATCAACCGGCCTGATCGGCCCGCTCCAGCCACTCGGTCTCCAGGGGTTCCAACTCGGCGGCCAGCTTGTGTCGCTGGTCGTGAACCCGGCGGAACTCGTCCTTGTCGCGGTACAACTGCGGATCGGCTAGCTGGGTGTCCATCTCGGCGAGTTGGCCCTCGAGTTCGGTAATCTTCTTCTCCAGGTCCGCATCGCTGAGATGCCAGAGCTTGCTCTTCTTGCGCGGCTTGCGAGGCTCTTTCGGCGGCGCAACCTCCGCCTTCGGCGCAGGCGCCGCGTCCGCTTGCTTTTTCGCCTTCACCTCATCCCCCACTCCCGCCTGCACCTCCAGCCACTCCCGATAGCTCCCGATGAAATGCCGCACGCGCCCCGCTTCGAACACCAGCAACTCGTCCACCGTGTCCTGAAGCAACATGCGGTCGTGCGTGATGAGGATGAGCGTCCCGTCATACTGGCGGATCGCCTCCTCCAACCGTTCGGCTGAGGGAATGTCCAGGTGGTTGGACGGCTCGTCGAGTACGAGCAGGTTATGCCCGCCCGCCATGAGCCCGGCCAGCACGGCGCGGGTGCGCTCGCCGCCGCTGAGTACGCCAAACGGCTTGTCCTGGTCGAGCCCGCTGAACAGAAACGCGCCCGCCAGATCGCGGGCCGACTGCTCGGCGGTGTCCGCGACGCACCGCTGCAGGTACGTCACCGGCGTGTCGCCATCGTCGAGGTGCTCGTGCGTCTGGTGGTAATAGCCGACGCTCAGACCCGACCCGGTGCGCAGCGTGCCCCGGTCGGGTTCGCGGCGACCGATGAGCGTGCGCACCAGCGTACTCTTGCCGCAGCCGTTGGGCCCGATGATCCCGATACGCTGGCCGCGCTGAATCACCAGCGACAGGTCATGGAACAGCGTCTTGTCGTCGTACGCCACGCCGATCCCGTCGGACGAGAGCACCATGTCCCCGCTGCGCGGCGCCGGGGGCAGGCGGAAGTTCATCACGCCCTCCTCGCGCACCTGCTCAACGACCTCGTCACGGATGAAACGTTCGAGTTTCTTCTGGCGGCCGCGGGCTTCCTTGGCCCGCTGGCCGGTCTTGTAACGCTGAATGTACTGTTGCTGATGGCGGATGTGGGTCTGTTGCTTTTCGTAAGTGCGCTGCTGTTCGAGTTGACGGACCGCCCGTTGCTCGCGGTACGCCTGGTAGTTGCCGGGGTAATCGACCAGCTTGCCACGCTCAAGCTCGACGATGCGGTCGGCCACTTCATCCAGCAGCCAACGATCGTGGCTGATCACCACCACCGCACCCGCAAAGTCCTTGAGGAACCCTTCCAGCCACTCGCGCCCGGCGATGTCCAGGTGGTTGGTCGGCTCGTCGAGCAGCAGCACGTCCGGCTCGGCAACGAGGAGCTTGCACAACGCCAGCCGCGCCTTCTGGCCACCACTCAAACCGGCGACCGGCACGTCGAAGAGCTCATCGCCCAGGCCCAGGCCGTGCAGCGTCGCGTCGATGCGATGGTCGACCGCGTAGCCGCCGGCGGTGTGAATCGCATGCTCGAGTTTTTCGTAGCGATTCATCAGGCGATCGAGCTGCTCGCCGTCAGCCTCGGCCATGTCGTGGGCGAGCTTCTGCAGTTGCGCGTGCATGTCGGCCAGCTCGGCCAGCGCCGCCTCCGCCTCTCGCCGCAACGTCAACGTCGAGTCGAGTTGCGGGTCCTGCGGGAGGTATCCGACGCGCACGCCGCGGGAGCGTTGGACCTCGCCGGAGTCGGGCACGATCGTGCCGGTGATCATCTTCATCAGGGTCGTCTTGCCGCAGCCGTTGCGGCCGACCAGGCCGATGCGCCGATCGGGATCGATCGACATCGACGCGGCATCGAGGATGACGCGGTCGCCGTGCGCGAAGCTCACGTTGGCCAATGTAACCAGTGCCATGGGGCGAGAGTGTAGCAGTTACGAGGCGATCAGGACGCGGCGGATCGTGCCGCCCAGCGCAGCGTCGGCCTGTCGGGCTGATCGTTGTCGACGATCACGTCAGCGCGGTCCTGCGGTTGTACTTCATCCCGGTACAACTGCTGGCCGGGCACGTAGCGGCCGAGGTATCGCTGGCGATTAATGCAAAGAAAGCCCGCGCATGGCCATGCGCGGGCTTTGCATGTGGGGACTTTCCGGGGGTCAGACGTTGAAGTATTTCGCCTCGGGATGGTGGACGACGATGCAGCTTGTGGACTGTTCGGGTTCGATCTCGTGGCTTTCGGTGAGGGTGCAGCCGATGCGTTCGGGTTCGATCAGGCCGAACAGTTTTTTCTCGTCGGCCAGTTCCGGGCAGGCCGGGTAGCCGAAGCTATACCTTGAACCGCGATAACCCTGCGTAAACAACTTCCGGGTGTCGTCGGCATCCTGGTCGGCGATGCCCATCTCCTGGCGGATGCGTTTGTGCCAGTACTCGGCCAGGGCCTCGGCACACTCGACGCCGAACCCGTGCATGTAAAGATAGTCCTGGTACTTGTCGCGCTCGAACAGGTCGCGGGCGACCTCGCTGACGCGCTTGCCCATCGTCACGCAGGTCATCGCGATGAGGTCCTTCTCGCCCGAGTCGACGTTTTTGAAGAAGTCGCTGATGCACAGGTGCTTCTTGCCGTCCTGTCGGGGGAAGCTGAACCGCTCGATCTCGCGCGAATCATCTTCCGGGTCATAAATGACCAGGTCATCGCCATCGCTGTTGCAGTGGTAGTAACCATACGCCACGGCCGGGTGGAGGATGTCCTCGCTCTTGCAGCGTTTGACCATATCGTTGAACAACGGGTCGACGGTCTGGTTGATGAGCTTGTCGTATTCCTCATCGCTCAGGCGTCCCTTCTTGAACTGCCACTGGCCGCGGGAGAGGGCGATGCGGTTGATGTAGGGCACGAGCTCGTCGAGCGGGACATGCTCGGCGATCCTGGACCCGAGGAACGGGGCCGTGGGGACCTCGATGTCGGTGGCGACATCGCTGCGGACGACTTCGACGACGGCGGTGCCGCCGCCCGACTCCGCTTGCTTCTTCGCCTTGTCTTTCGCGCGGGCCGCTTCGATCTTCTCCTCGGCGTCGGCGCGCTTGGTCAGCCGCGATTCGATCTCCTGGTCAAGTTCATCGGTCCTGCCCTCCATGATGTGGTCCATCAGGCGCAGACCTTCGAACGCATCCTTGCCGTGGTAGACCTTGCCGCCGGTCTCGGCGTAGATGTCGCGGAGGTAGCTTTCGCAGTAGTGTCGGCTCAGCGCCGCGCCGCCGAGGAGGATCGGCACGTCGATCTCCTGGCCGACCATTTCCTTGAGGTTGTCCTCCATGACGTTGACGCTCTTGACGAGCAGGCCCGACATGCCGATCGCGTCGGCGTCGTGCTCTTCGTAGGCCTTGAGGATGTCGCTGATCGGCTTCTTGATGCCCAGGTTGAAGACGGTGTAGCCGTTGTTGGTCAGGATGATGTCCACGAGGTTCTTGCCGATGTCGTGAACGTCGCCGTTGACGGTGGCAAGGATGATCTTGCCCTTGGTGTCGCCTTCCTGGCGCTCCATGTGGGGCTCGAGATGGGCGACGGCCATCTTCATGACCTCGGCGCTCTGCAGGACGAACGGCAACTGCATCCGGCCCGAGCCGAACAACTCACCGACGACCTTCATCCCGCCGAGCAGGTGGTCGTTGATGATGTCGAGCGGCTCATACTTTTTCATCGCCTCGTCGAGCGTGGCGTCGAGGTTCTTTTTCTCGCCGTCGATGATGTGTTTCTGCAGGCGTTCTTCGAGCGGGAGCGTGCTGATGTCCTGCTTCATGGACATCTCGGCCGCATCATCGGGGAACTTGTCGATGAAGATCTGCAGCGGATCGGTGGTCTTGCTGCCGTCGGCGAGCTTGACCGGTTGCTCAGCGTCACGGGCGTAAAGCACGTCCATCGCCGCGTTCCACAGCTCGTCGTCGACCTTGTTCTGGGGGACGATCTTGGACACGTGGACGATGGCCGAGGTCATGCCGGCCTGCTGGAGTTCGTGCAGGAAGGCGGAGTTGAGCACCTGTCGCGCCGCGGGCTTCAGGCCGAAGCTCACGTTGCTCAGCCCGCAGGTGATCTGGCAGTTGGGGAACTGTTCGGCGATGCGCTTGGTGCCCCTGATGGTTTCCAGGGCCGACCGCTTGTCCTGCTCCATGCCGGTCGACACGGGCAGGACGAGCGGGTCGAACATGATGTCGGTTTCTTTCAGGCCGTACTTCTCGGTCGCCAGCTTGTG
>CAYYPN010000157.1:0-7032 GCA_964473545.1 uncultured Planctomycetaceae bacterium | reverse complement strand
CAGGTGGTTCTGCCCGCACCAGGCGTTGATCATGTGAATCGCCGCGCGATCCGAGGCCCGATCGAACGAGCGGCGGATCGTCTTGCCGTCGATCGCCACCAGCTGGCCCGCCGACGACTCGGCGACCGACGCGGCCCAGTCGACCAGGCATCGCTCGAACGCCGCGGGATCCAGCATCCCGAACACCCGGCCGAACGTGTCGTGCGACGGGATGCCCCGGGGCAAGCTCAGGAACGTCTGGAGCCAGGGCTGCTTGGACCGACCGAACCGCGAAACCTCGGTCCAGTTCTCGGCCCCGCAGATCACCGCGAGGATCGCGATGGCGAGCATGTCGCTCAAGGGATGATGAGTGTTGTGGTGACGGGGATCGGGCATCGCATCAAAATGGCGCAACCAACCGCGCCGGGCCTCGGCGTCCATGCCATGCTCCTTCCAACAGGCGTTCGAGGTTGAACGCGAGGCCTCACGTGACGTCAGCCACGACCATAACGCATCCCCGACCGACGCGCCAGACCTAACACGTACCGAACACCCCGGCCGCTACTTGCGATCGCCCTGGGGGGGACCCCCGAGTGGACATTCACTGCAGCGATTGGTCTTCCGGGGGCGATACACTGCAATACCCCGGCTTTCCGGGCGTTGAACCGGTGAGTGTGAATGAATGGATCGCCCAACGCAACGCTGGAAGCCGCCGCCGCCGGCGACCCGAACGCCTGGCGCAGCCTTGTCGATGCGTACAGCGATCGCGTCTACGGCCTGATCTACCGCCAGTGTCGCGACCGGGACCTGGCCGAGGAGATCACGCAGGACACCTTCGTCAAGATCGTGGTCAAACTCGGTGAATACAAGGAAACCGGTCAGTTCGAGTCGTGGCTCTTTCGCATTGCGATGAATCGACTGCGTGACGAGATGCGGCGGCGCAAGCGACAGGCTCGCGCGGTCGACTTCGGCCAGACCCCGCCGGAAACCATCGGCTATGCCGCCGACGCCGACGCCGGCGACCCGGCGCAGCCGCTGGTCGACGCCGAGCGCCACGAGACCCTGGCCGCGGCCGTGGACCGATTGCCCGAGGCCGACCGCGAGCTGATCCACATGCGATACGCTGGTGAACTGAGCTACCAGCAGATCGCCGACGCGTTGGGCCAGCCGCTGGGCACGGTGCTGGCCCGCGGGCATCGGGCGCTGAAGAAGCTCAAGGCCACGCTGGCCGAGAATGCAGACGCGGCTTGACCGCAAGGAACCACACGATGAATCGCCAGGATGAACACAACAGCTTGCCGGAAGACGCGGCCCTGCGACGGCTGGAGGCGGAACTGGCCCGGGCGATGCCGCTGCGTGCGCCGCAAGGCTTGGCCGATCGCATCCATGCCGCGACCGCGCACCCGTTGGGCGGTCGGCCCGAGGTCATCGGGCGGATCGGCTGGACCGCGTCTGCGATGTGGCGATACGCCGCGGCGATCGGGTTGGTTATCTTCTACGCCGCGGCGTGGATGAAGCCGGCGACCATGCCGACGGAGATTCCCGATGGCGAGGTCGCGCTGGTGCAGCGGATCGCCGCGCCGCCGGCGACGGATCTGGATCAGAACATCGACGCCCTGGCCGCGGACGTGCAGGCGTTGAGCACATCGTGGACCGGCGTGGCCGCCGACAGCAGCTACGCCACGGCGAACGGCGATGCGATCGCCACCGAACTGTACGAACTGGAGCAGTCCCTGGAGGCTGACGGCACATGATCCGGCAACACACGCGTATGGCTGGACTGCGGACGATGATGCTGGCGCTGGCGTGCATGGCGATGGCCCTGCTGTGGTGTTCGCACGTCGCGTGGGCTGATGAGGACCGCGACGACGCGCGCCGACCGGCCGCCGAAGACCGCCAACGTCAGGTTGATCGGTCCGAGCATATCGAGCGCTTCCGCGAATGGCGAGAGCGGCGTGCCGAAGCCGACCCGAACTTCCGCCGTGATCGGGACATGCCCGATCGTCCCGCGTTCCGTGATGAAGGCCGACCCGATCGCCACCAGCCGATCGACCGCGAACGCGCCCGGCAACTGCTCGATGTGCTCAGCGACATCAACCCCGACCTGCACAGCAAGCTCACCGAAGCCCTGGGCGACAACCCCGAACGCGCCCGCATGGTGCTCGGCCGCATGAACGATCGGCTCGGCTGGCTGGTCAAGATGAAGACCAACGATCCGAATCACTACCAGCTCCGCGCCCGCGACATGCGTTACACGGTCGATGCGATGAAGCTGGCCATGCGCATCCGCCACGCGCGACACGAAGGCGAGGATGAGCGCATTGACAAGCTGACCCGTGAACTGCGCAGCATGGTCGACCAGCACTTCGAGCTGCGCCAGGAACTCCGCGAACGCGAGCTGCACCAACTGGAACAGCGCATCGACCACCTGCGCGAGGAACTGGCCGAGCATCGCCGGCGCAAGGCCGAGCTGGTGGACGAACACATCCATCGCCTCCTCCACGGCGGCCCGCCGGACCACCGCGGCGACCGGGATGCTCGTGAATAGGTTGCCGCATATGGGCATCACATGCGTGGTGGTATGATGCGGGCGTGCGAATCTATATTGACAGTTCCGTCATCAGCTATCTGGCTGCGCGACCGAGCCGCGATGTCGTCGCATTGGCGCGGCAGCAGCAGACTTCTTATTGGTGGGAGCATGATCGCAGCAAGCATGAGCTGTTCGCCTCTCGCCTGGTTGCCGCGGAATGTCGCGCGGGGGACGCCACAGCCGCTGCGGCACGATTGCAGGCGCTCGAAGCATTAACCGATGTGGAGATCAGCGAACCGGCCGTCGGCTTGGCCGAAGAACTGGTTGAGGCCAAAGCAATACCCACACGTGCAGCGGCTGATGCCCTGCATCTGGCCGTCGCGGCAGTACACCGTATGGATGTCCTTCTCACGTGAAACTTTCGGCACCTGAGTAATCCCACGCTGCTGAGCAAGATGCAAACGGTGGTCACCCAAGCGGGATTTGGTTGGCCTTCGATATGCTCGCCGGATATGCTGCTGGCAGGTAAGCCATGAAGCGTGATCCCATCATCCAATCCGTGCAGCAGGCCAAGGATCGCCTGGCCAAGGGTTGCGACAACGACGTCAGAACGTTGGCTGAATCGTTGCAGACCGATAAACGCTCCAAGCGCATTCGCAAGCCCGAGGCAACTCCTTCGCGTGCACGCAAGTCACGCTCCGCATGACTCCACCCAGCCTCACGCCCGGTCGGCGATGAGTACGCGCGGGTGGCCTTCGGCGTCGGCGAGGACGTGGCTATTATCCAACCCCTTGCATGCGTTGGCGACCGCAAGGGCTTCGGCCTTGCGGGACGCGGCGATCTCCACCACGACCTGGCCCGGTTCACGCAGGCGGCCGGCGGCCGGCTCGATGAGCGGCCGCACGTAATCCATCCCGTCGACGCCGCCTCGCAACGCCTGCGTCGGCTCGTAATCCTTCACGTTGGGCCCGACCTGTTCCCACTCGTCATCCGGAATGTACGGCGGGTTGGAGCAGATGAACGCGAACCGCCCGTTGAGCGGCTCGTACAACGAACCTTCCTTGAACTCGATGCGATCGGCCACGCCGTGACGCTGGGCGTTGCGCCGGGCGACCGCCAGCGCCGCGCCGCTGATGTCCGTGGCGACGACCTTCGCATCAGGCAGGTGCCTGGCCAGGGCGATGGCGATGCAGCCGCTGCCCGTGCCGACGTCGGCGATGACCGGCTCGTGGAACCCCGGCGTGCGGCGGGCGTGCTGGACGACATGCTCGATGAGCGTCTCCGTGCTCGGGCGAGGAATCAGCACGTTGCGATCGACCTCGAAGCTCATGCTGAACAGGTGCGCCTCGCCGACGAGGTATTGGACGGGTTCATGGGCGCTGGCCCGCTCGACCAGTTCGCGGAACGCCGCCCGTTCCAGGGGCGAGGCCGGGCGGTCCATGTCGGTGTAGAGCTGGATGCGGTTGACGTTGAGCACGTGTGCAAGCAGCATCTCGGCGGCGATGCGCGGGCTGTCGATGCCGCGGCCGGCGAAGTGGTCGCTCGTCCACGCCAACAGCTTGCGGGTCGTCCAACTCGGCGGACTGGTGCTGGGTTTGGCCATCAACACGATTGTACCCACACCCGTCGGGCGAGCGTGACTGTCGTTGATCGGCGTCGGTGTTACAATTGGCGTCAGCCTGCCCGCGAGCAGGCACGACCGATCCGGCCACCCCACGCCCACGACCATGGAAAGGTCCACTCGAATGCGCGTCCTGATGCTCGGCTGGGAGTTTCCTCCTTTCATCAGCGGCGGTCTGGGTACCGCCTGCTACGGTCTGACCCGCGCGATGAGCAAGCTCGGCACGGAAGTGCTTTTCGTCCTCCCCAAAGCCATCGACGCCGAATACATCGGCCACATCCGCCTGCTCAGCCCCGACAAACCCAAGTCCCCTCAACTCCCACAAGACCCCGCGCCTCAACACACCGCGCTCTCCCAAGCCGGACCTGAGCGCAGCGAAGGTCCGGGTTCACCGGACGACGCCACAACCTTCGACCCCGACGCGCCCCAGCCGATGCGCCATGTCACCTTCAAGCAGGTGCCCGCGTGGCTGCATCCGTACCAGACCCCGCGCGACTACCAGCGCAGTGTCGAGGAACTCAAACGTGTCGAGCGCCTGCGCCGCGGCGAGATCAGCGAAGATCAGTTCCTCGCCGAAACCGCCGCCGCCGAAGCCCAGGCCCACACGCACGAGTCCGCCGACGGCGCCGCGATGCGCCGCGCCGACGAGGTCGATTACTCCGGCGACATCATCACCGAATGCCAGCGCTACGCCGACCTGTGCCGAACGCTGACCCGCAACGAGTCGTTTGACGTGATTCACGCCCACGACTGGATGACCTATCCCGCGGGCATGGCCATCGCCGGCGCCACCGGCAAGCCGCTGGTCGTGCACGTGCATTCCACGGAATACGATCGTTCCGGCGAGTCGATCGATTCGCGCATCTACGACATCGAACGTCGGGGCATGCATGCCGCGGCTCGCGTGATCTGCGTCTCCCATCTGACCCGCAAGATCTGTGAACATCGCTACGGCGTGCCGCACGACCGCATCCGCGTGGTCTACAACGGCATCGAGCATGAACAAGACCAGCCGCTCACCCCGCCGCAGGTCGCCATCCAGCGCGGCGACAAGATCGTCCTGTTCCTCGGGCGACTGACCATGCAGAAAGGCCCCGAATACTTCCTCGAGGCCGCGCGGAAGGTGCTGGCCAAGTTCGATGCGGTCAAATTCATCGTCGCCGGGTCCGGCGACATGGCCCGCGCGACCATCCAGCACGCCGCCGAGATGGGCATCGGACACAAGGTCCTGTTCACCGGATTTCTCCGCGGCAAGGACGTGGAACGCGTGTTCCAGATGGCCGACGTTTACGTCATGCCGTCGGTGTCCGAGCCGTTCGGCATCGCGCCGCTCGAGGCGATCCGTCACGATGTGCCGGTGATCATCAGCAAGAACTCGGGCGTGGCCGAAGTGATCCGCCATGCGCTGAAGGTCGACTTCTGGGACACGGACGAGATGGCGAACAAGATCATCGCGGTGCTGCGTCATCCGCCGCTGGGCCGGACCCTGCGGGAGGGCGCGGACTTCGAGATTCGCCAGCTCACCTGGGAAGGCGCCGCCGACAAGTGCATCAACGTCTACGAGCAGGCCCAGGCCGACCTGGCCGAAACCGCCCCACCCAGCGGCAAGCCGACACCCAGCCGGCGGTGAGCGGCGACGGGACGAGAAGCCGGGCCGCCGGGATGACCCGGCCCTTCGCCCGGGGCTCAGGGACCGGCTTGCCAATATCTCAACCCGACCTTTGACAAGGCCGAATGACGGAGTATCCTGTTGCGTTCGCCCCGATGGGCGGCCAACTGCGGGCAGGTAGCTCAGTTGGTAGAGCACGGCACTGAAAATGCCGGTGTCGGCGGTTCAAGTCCGCCCCTGCCCATTGTCTCCTCGCATACGCACGAACATTCAAGTCCCCGGTGAATCGCCGGGGGCGGTTGTTTCGTGTTGCGGTGATGCAAGGGATGGAAGCATGTGGGCTGAAGCCCACACGCCTGGGGTGGCCGGTTGCTTCCGGGGGCGCATAAAAAAGAGAGGCACGCTGCCGCGCCTCTCCCTTCTCCAGTCCACCTCTCTCTTCACGTTCCATAGTACCGGCGCGGGCCGAGGCGACTCAACCCCCGTAGCGCCGAATAAATTGAGGGGGCTTGGCGACCCGCTATTTGCGGTCATAGGCCGACGGTTTGTCCCACGGGTTGCCGTACCCGTCGGGCATGGGGGTGGCGTACCAGCCTTGCTCAGGCCGCCTCTTGCTCGCCACGTGTCCGTCCGCCCACAGCGCGTTATTGAGGAGGTTCGCGTGGCGATCGGCGATGAAGCCATTGCCCGTTTCACTGTAAGGCCGGTTCATGCTGAACCACGACGCCGCTTTGGCATTGATAGCCAAGTCGGTCACCACGAGCGTTTCTGCGGGGCGGCGCAAAGTTGCCGGCGATGCGCGATCCTTATACGGATCACCAAGCCAACTGTAACGCCCATCTACGAAAACCCCATAGTCCCATCCTGCCAGGGAACTATTGTATCCATAGCTGATGTTGCCGTGCGGCCGGGACTTGGCCTTGTCTTCGTCTGTTGGATAAAGGTCGCTCGGGCACCAGACAGGCAAGCCAGTCGCGTCCTCCGTGCCAGATATCTTTTCGTACCAAAGCGTGGCATCAGGGCTGTTGTAGGCTACGAAGCCAGTACCGTCAGCTTTCACATTCTGCGAGGGTGGATACTCGGGCTCCTCCGCGTGGTATGCCGCGAAGAAGTTGCCCCATTGACGTAGGTTGTGAAGGCATACCGAGGTTCGCGCGACTTTGCGAGCGTCATTGACCGCTGGGACCAAGATCGACATCAAGATAGAGATGATAGCGACAACCACCAGCAATTCGACCAGCGTAAAACCGTGTAGGGGCTTGCGGTGCTGCCGAAAGAGACGTGTAGTCTCGA
>CAYYPN010000156.1:0-7041 GCA_964473545.1 uncultured Planctomycetaceae bacterium | reverse complement strand
CTTCCGGGGGCGGGGGGCGACACATCACCCTCGCCTCGCGGCATGCGCCGCGGGAGGAAGCGCGACGTTTCGCCGAGCAGGCCGACCTGCAGGGCTACGCCGCGGTGCTCCTGCTGGGCGCGGGCCTGGGCCACCACGTCCAGGCCCTGGCCGATCGGCTCGACGGCCGGGCGCTGCTGATCGTGTACGAACCCGACATCTCGCTGCTGCGGGCCGTGTTGGAACGGGTCGACCTGGGCCGGACCCTCGCCTCGCCGCAGGTCGTGCTGTTTACCGGCGAAGCCGACGGCGCGGCGATCACCCGCCGGCTCGAACCGTGCGTCACCCAGATCAGCCAGGGCGTGCAGATTCTCACCCACCCCCCCACGCGCCAGATGCAGGCGACCGCCCTGACCCGGTTCAGCGAACGCTTCACGCAGTTCATCGCCTACTGCCGGGTCAACGTCGCGACCACGCTGGTCAACTCGGCGATGACCTGCCGCAACTACGCGCACAACCTCGGGCACTATGCCGCCGGCGGTTCGATCAACGACCTGGCCGGCGCGGCGCGCGGGCGTGCGGCGGTGTGCGTCGCCGCGGGTCCGAGCCTCGCCCGCAACGTCCACCTGCTCAGCCAGCCGGGCATGCGCGATCGCGTGGTCATCATCGCCGTGCAGACCGTGCTCAAGCCGCTGCTGGACCGGGGCATTCGTCCGCACTTCGTCACCGCGCTGGACTACCACGAAATCAGCAAGCGTTTTTACGAGGGCCTGCCGGAGTTGCCCGACGTCACGCTCGTCGCCGAGCCCAAGGCCAACAAGGCGATCCTCGACCATTTCCCCGGGCCCATCCGCGTGTGCCGGGCGCACTTTCTCGAAACGTTGCTCGGGCCCCTCGGCGGGCGCGTCGACGGGCTGCCCGCCGGCACCACCGTCGCCCACCTGTCGCTCTACCTCGCCCAGTACCTCGGGTGCGATCCGATCCTGTTCATCGGCCAGGACCTCGGGTTCACCGACGGGCTGTACTACCTGCCCGGCACCGCGATCCACGACGTGTGGGAACCCGAGCTTTCGCCGTTCAACACCGTCGAAATGATGGAGTGGAAGCGCATCGCCCGACACCGCCACATGCTCCAGCGCATGGACGACGTGCGCGGGCGGCCGATCTACTCCGACGAACAGATGGTCACCTACCTGCGTCAGTTCGAGCGTGACTTCGCCGCCGCCCCGCAACAGATCATCGACGCCACCGAAGGCGGGGTCCCCAAGGCCGGCACCACCACCATGACGCTCGCCGAGGCGCTGGACCAATACGCCACGCGCGACCTGCCGCCGCTGCCCGCGCCGCCGCAACGACTCGATGCCCAACGCCTGGCGACGACGCACGAACACCTGGCCAGCCGCCGCGCCGAGGTGGCGGAGCTGACCAAAACCAGCCGCGAAACCGTGCCCATCCTCCGCCGCATGCTCAAGCACCAGCGCGACCCCCGGAAGATGAACCGGCTGTTCAAGCAACTGGAACAAAGGCAGCACCGCGTCGCCGCACGCAACCAGTCGTTTGCCCTGGTCAACGAACTCAACCAGATCGGCGCGTTCAAGCGCACCAGGGCCGACCGGGCCATCGGCGTCGATGACGACATCGACGACTACGAGCGCCAGCGCCGCCAGCTCGAGCGCGACATCGAAAACGTCAACTGGCTCATCGAAGGCTGCGAGCAGACGCTGGAGATTTTCGACGAGGCCGCCGCCCGCATCGAAGCCCAGCTTGACGCGGCGAACCAAGCCGAGGAGGTGCGGGCATGATCGCGCCATCGACCGACAAGCGGCGCATCGCCGCGGTCATCGTCGCCGAACCCCGCGTCAGCCGGCGCGGGTTGCCGGTGGACGTGCAGACGACGCTGCCGAAAACGATCGAACGCCTGCGCCGATGCCAGCGGGTCGATGTGACGATCGTCGTGCATCGGCGCGACGCGACGCTGCCGCCTGTCGAAGGCGTGAGGTTTCACGCCACGGACCTTGAGTTGAATGACGCGCTGCACGCCAAATCGATCGCCGCGCGCAAGTGGACCCCCACCGCGTGGCGCGGCGGGCTCGGCGGCGCAACGATCTACGATGAACTGCTCGCGCCCGCGGCGATGGTCGAAGCCCTCGAGGCCGCCCACGCCGACGCGGCGCTGGTCGTCGGGCCCGACTGGCCCGAGGTCGACCCGGCGATGTGCGATGCGGTCATCGAGCGTCACCTTGAAAACCCCGAGCGGTATCGGCTGACCTTCACCCAGGCCGCCCCCGGAAGGTGTGGTTGTGCCATCGCGAAAAGTCTGCTGGGCGAGATGGCGCGGCACGGCACGGCGATCGGGACGATGCTCGACTACAACCCCCGCGCCCCGCAGGCCGACCCCATCGCCCGCGACGTGTGCGTGCAGATCGACGCCGCCGCCCGCGCCCCCGGCCAACGGTTCACCACCGACGTGCCGGTCGGCGCGACGTTGCCGCAGCAGGTCACGCTGGAACTGACCACCGACCGCCCCAGCTATGGGCCGATCACCCCGCAGCACAACCTGGCGCTGGATCGCCCGCCGATCGACGTCGATACGGCGCGCCGCGTGTTCGAACAGCTCGCCGCTCGCCCCGACGCGGTCGTCACGCTCGGCGGCCTCGGCGATGCGCTGATGCATCGGCAATGGGACAGAATCGTCGAGGCGGCGCACGACGCCGGCCTGTGGGGCATCGGCATCGAGACCGACCTGCGCGTCGACGAGGATACGCTGCGGCGCATCGTCGACCTGCCGCTGGACATGGTCGTCGTCCGCCTCAACGCCGACGAACCGGCGACCTACGCCCGGCTCATGGGCGACGATGCGCACACGCAGGTGCTCGACCACATCCAGTGGCTGCTGCAACATCGCACCGACAGCCTGCCCTGGGTCGTGCCGCACATGATCAAGACGATCGACAACGTCGCGGAGATGGAAAGCTTCGTCGACCGCTGGACCATCTGCTGCGGGCAGGCGGTCGTGACCGGTCCCCCGCAGGCGGCCGAGGCGACGGCGGTCATGGACATGGCCCCGCCCCGGCGCGCCGCGTGCCGGCAACTGGCCCGACGCATGACCATTCACAGCAACGGCCAGGTCGCCCGATGCGACCAGGACTGGCTCGGCGAACACGCCGTCGGCAACGTCGCCGATGAAACGATCGACACCCTCTGGCGGCGCGTGCGCAAGGTGTACGATGAACACGAAGCCGGCGCCTATTCCGGCGCGTGCGCGAACTGCCGGCAGTGGCATCGGCCGTGAAGGTGGGTATGAGTTAGCGTCATGAAGAGCCTGTGCGTCATTCTCGGTCGGGCCGGCAGCAAGGGGTTGCCGGGCAAGAACGTGCGGCTGATCGCGGGCCAGCCGATGATCGCGTGGACGATCGACCATGCGCTGGCGGCAAAACGACGCGGCGCGATCGATGACGTGATCGTCAGCACCGACGGCGAACAGATCGCCGACATCGCGCGCGACTGCGGCGTGGACGTGGTCATGCGACCCGACGCCCTGGCCCACGACACCGCCACCGTCGACGCCGCCACGCGACACGCCGTGGAACAACACGACGCCGAGCACGTCGTCATTCTTTATGCCAACGTTCCCGTACGCCCGGACGATCTGATCGACCGCGCCGTCGCGACACTCCGGGGGACCGGTTGCGATTCGGTGCAATCGGTATCGCCGGTCGGCAAGACGCACCCCTACTGGATGAAGCGCGTCGAAGGCGATCGGCTGCTGCCTTACGTTGAGAACCCGGTGTATCGCCGGCAGGACCTGCCGCCGACGTACATGCTGGACGGTGGGATCATCGCGGTGACGCGCCGGGCGCTGTTCACCGTGCGCGAGGGCGAACCCCATGCGTTTCTCGGCACCGACCGCCGCGCGATTGTGAATCCGGCCGGCGTCGTCGTCGACGTCGACGACGAAGTCGACGCACAAATCGCCGAGGCGGCCCTCGCCCACCACCGCCCCCGGAAGGTGGCGATCGGTGAGCGGGAGGTCGGCCCGGGGCGGCCGTGTTACGTCATCGCCGAGCTGGGCGTGAACCACGACGGCTCGCTCGACCGCGCCCTGGAACTGGCGCGCGTGGCGAAGGACGTCGGCGCCGACGCGGTGAAGCTGCAACTGTTCGACCCCCGGAAGTTGCTCAGCCGTGAGGCGGAGCTTGCCGCGTACCAGGACGGCGCGGCTGACGATCCGTTCGCGTTGCTCGATGCGTTGCAGTTGAGCGTCGAGGACATGCGGCGTGTGCGCGACCTGGCCCGTGAACTGGGGCTGGGCTTTGTCGTCACGCCGTTCAGCATCGAGAATGACGACGACATGCGCCAGCTCGACGTTGACGCGGTGAAGATCGCCTCGCCGGACTGCGTGAACGCGCCGTTGATTCGGCGGATGCGTGAACTGGGCCGCCCGATGCTCATCAGCATCGGCGCGTCGGATGAAGCGGAACTGCACGAGCGCGCGGCCCTGTACGACGGGGCGGTCATGATGCAGTGCGTCAGCAGCTACCCCGTCCCTGCCGGGGCCAGCGCGTTCGGGGCGATCGATGTGGCCAAGCGACTGGGCAGCGGTGTGGCCGGTTACTCGGATCACACGGACATCGTGGCCATGGGGATGATGGCCGCGGCGCGCGGCGCGGCGGTGATCGAAAAACATCTGACCTGCGACCGCGCGGCCAAGGGACCCGATCACGCGGCCAGCCTCGACCCGGCCGGCTTCGCCGAGTACGTGCGTCTGATTCGCCTGGTCGACCGCGAGCTGGCGGTGACCGACCGGCGCGTGCAGGATTGCGAGCAGGACGTGCGGCGGGTGTCACGGCAGTCCGTGTGTGCGGCGCGCGACTTGACCAAGGGCCAGACGATCGAGCGGGCCGACCTGACCGTCAAGCGACCGGGTACGGGTATCCCGGGGGCGCGACTCGAAGCGGTCGTCGGGCGCAAAGTGACGCGGGACATTGAAGCGAACCATCTGCTGCATGACGAGCATGTGGGATTGGATTGATCCATGGACCCTGGGCGGCGCTTCGCTCTGCCCCGGCGTGGAGGTTGTATGGCGACGAAGAAGCGCACCATCGCGGTGGTCACCGGCAGTCGGGCCGAGTTCGGGTTGCTCGAGCCGGTGATGCGCGCGATCGAAGATCACGCCAGGCTCACGCTGCGGGTGGTTGCCGCCGGGTTGCACCTGTCGCGCAAGACCTGGCGTGACATCACCGGCGCCGGGTTCGACATCCATGCCGAGGTGCGCATGCAGTCGGCCAGGCCCGGAAGTACGGGGCGCGACGCCGACGTGCAGGCGCTGGGCAAGGGCGTCGGCGGGTTCGGCAAGGCGCTGGCCGACCTGCGGCCCGACGTGACGATCGTGCTCGGCGACCGCATCGAGGCCCTCGCGGCGGCGATCGCCGCGAGCGTGGGGGGTTATCGCCTGGCACACATCCACGGCGGCGACCGGGCCGAGGGCGTGGCCGACGAGGCGATGCGCCATGCGATCAGCAAGCTCGCGCACCTGCACTTCGCCGCGACCCCGCGCAGCCGCTCACGCCTCATCCGCATGGGCGAACCCAACGGACTGGTTTACGACCTCGGCTCACCGGCAGCCGACGGGTTGAAAAACGTGCAGGCGGCTTCCGGGGGGCCGCGCATCATCGTCGCGCAGCATCCGATCGGCGCGACCGACGCGCAGGAACAGCGTTGGATGACCTGGACGCTCGAAGCCGTCGGCACGGGCGACGACGTGCTGGTGATCGGCCCGAACGACGACCCCGGCGCCCCCGGCATCCGCGCCGCGATCGACAAGGCCGGCCCCCGGAACGTCGACCACATGCCACGTGAAACATTCGTCGCCATGCTCGCCGGCGCGAAAGTCATCGTCGGCAACAGCTCGACGGGACTGATCGAGGCGGCGATCCTGAAGACTGCGTGCGTCAACGTCGGCCCGCGCCAGGCCGGCCGGGAGACCTGCGGCAATGCCATCGCCTGCGACTACGGCAAAGCCAACGTCAACGCCGCGCTCGACAAAGCGCTCCGGCTCGACCTGCGCCGCCTGCGCCATCCCTACGGCGGAGGCCGCACCGGCCGGCGCATCGCCGACCTGCTGGCGACGATCGATTTGAACAAGGTCCCGTTGCGCAAGCGCAACACTTATTGACCGCGACTTGCGAATACGGGAACCCCATCAGAAAGGCTTGTCATGCTGATCGACTGGTTCACGGCCAACGAGGGGCAACTGGTGGTGATCGGCCGCGTGTTCGTGGCGGCGTTGCTGGGCGGGCTGGTCGGGCTGGAGCGCGAGCTGGCCGGCAAGCAGGCGGGCATGCGCACGCACATGCTGGTCTGCGCGGTCGCGGCGCTGCTCATGTCGCTGGGGCGACTGGCGGTGAGCGAGTTCAGCAGCGAGACCTTCGGCGACGCCGTGCGCGCCGACCCCGTGCGCATCATCCAGGCGACCGTCCTGGGCGTGAGTTTTCTCGGCGCGGGGACGATCTTCGTCCATCGCGGCCGCGATCGCGTGCAGGGCCTGACCACGGCGGCGAACGTGCTGCTGGTCACCGCGATCGGCCTGGCCGCGGGGATGGGCCAATACGTCATTGCCATCGGCGTCACGCTGATCAGCACCACGATCATGCTGGCGGCCCGGCTGGTCGAAGTGAAGCTCGGGGTCAAACGCCGCGACCACGGCGGCGGCCGGGTCGATTCATCAGAGGACTGAACGGCGGAAACGCGAAGGGCCCAACACCCGCCCGCGTCATTTTACGACCGGGCTGAAGCGTGAGCCTTCCAGGGGAATGCGGCGGTTGAGGGGTTTGCCCTGCGGGATGAAGGGGGCGACGGCGAGGGTGCCGACGAAGATGCCGATGTTCGCCGCCCACATCCACTGCTCCCAGCCGAGGTAGACGAACACGCCCGTCGCCAGCAACAGCGCCAGGCTGATCGGGATCATCGAACGCCAGGCCAGTCGCATGAGCTGGTCGAAGCGGAAGCGCGGCAGCGTCCAGCGAATCCACATCATCACCACGATCATGAGCAGGACCTTGC